>VGTJ01000180.1 GCA_016874775.1 Deltaproteobacteria bacterium | reverse complement strand
CCAAGTCCAAACGCGGGCCGAAGAAGCCAGTACCTCACAAACTGAGTGGCAAAAAACAAACGCACGTATCGACTGCGCGGATTCTGGCGATGCGACGGTAGTCAACCGACCTTTACAGGGATGGCCGCAATGGGTTGCCCAGCGCTGCGCAGCTCAAAAATCTCCTCACGCTTGCTCCGGATACTGGTGGTAATGCTGGCGGACTCTTCGAGGGGCGGCGCATGTGGGGAGCAATCGTGGACCGGAGCGGTCAAATCTGTAGCGTGGCTGTGTCCCAAAATGATTCGACCCAAGCCTGGCCAGGGAGTCAGGCGATTGCGAAAGCGAAAGCGTATACGGCCAATGCTTTTAGCCTTGACGCATTGGCTCTTTCCACGGCGCGTCTGTACACATTCGTCCAACCTGGTCACTCCCTTTATGGATTAAATCACTCTAACCCTTTTGATCCGAAATCCCTTTCCTCCCCGAATACTGACAAGGGACAAACTGTAGGAGGAATCATCACCTTTGGAGGGGGAGTGCCACTCTACGACAATGGCAAAATTGTTGGCGGATTAGGAATAAGTGGGGATACCGCATGTGCAGATCATGAGATTGCAAAACGCGTACGAGAGCTTGCTAATCTGGAACCACCAGGCGGCAATCTTGTTGACGACATTACCTACAGTGGGGCTGATGGCGCTACTCCTTTCACGCACCCCTTGTGCCCCAACACATTCCGCAACGGCACTTTTATTGGTAACGAGGCGAACGCAGCAGGATACTGAGTGTTCTTGAGCATGTACCTCGCGAGAGAGGATTGGAGGGTCACGATTCTCTCTGTTCTTGGCTGTCGGGGCCTCGACTGGAAACAGACCCTCACTCTGTTGCATCATGGACCATAGGAAGTATGAAGTGTCCGTGAGCAACAAGTGAGGTGTCGATGATCCAACAAGGACGAGTAAATGCCGGGCCGGATTATGCAGATTTGCATCGCCATGTCGGTGGCTCAGTCCATCCGAAGGTACTCTATGGCTACCTGTCTTCGGGAAGCGCTGACGTGGGAACCACCCCAACCGAACGCAATATCATCCAGGAACTCCTAAGACGATTTCCCACCTATGCCGTTCTCAAGGAACATTTTGCTAATCGCAAGCCGACACTCGATGATTACCTTGAACTGCATAAGCTCGTCGAACCGCTGCAGACGCCAGCGACCATGAGTTATTTTCTCTATCGCGTTGTTCGTGGCGCGCGGATTTTTGAACAGACGTCGATGTTGGAATTACGTTTCTCTCCGTATTTGCGCACTGATCCCTCGCTCGACCGAAGGGATCGGATCGCTACAATGGAGGCTGTCGTTGAAGCGATTGCCGCTGGAGCGAAGGTACCGGAGTATGCAGTCGATGTTCGGCTGGTACTGTGTCTTCACACGATGTTGCCGGACGAGATCAACGACGCAACCCTCGACCTTGCATTGACCCGTCGTGACCTTATTCGTGGCATTGATGTCGCCGGGCCGGAAGCACCACTCGGCGAACGGCTCGATCACTTTGTGAGTTTGTATAAGAAGGCAGCTGATCATCATTTGCCAGCAACCGCACATCTTGGTGAAACCTCACCCGCTCATGTTCATCCTGAACTGTTTCCATATTTGCGTCGGATTGGTCATGGAGTGCAGATTCCATTACATCTACCGCACCTATTGCCGGAAATTCGTCGTCGAGGCATTTGCTTTGAGTTGTGTCCGAGTACGTATCTGCAAACTGGAACCTTTGCTGACCTCGCTCCTGTACGTGAGGTAACGAAACGGCTCGACACGGAAGATATTGATTACTGCTTTTGCACTGACAACCCGGCCTTTAACGGACGTTATCTACAAGCTGAGCACGAAGTTGCGCTAGAGAACGAATTGATCAACTTCAGTGGCCTCGTTCGCTGTCAGCGCAATGCCTTTAAGCATGCGTTTTAGGAAACTTTTATGGATCCACAACTCGCTAATGCATTAGCGGAGATCACCACCGGTATTTATGTCCTCACCGTTCGTGAAGGTGACAAGCTACATGGCATGTCGTCTTCATGGGTGACACAGGTGTCAGGTGATCCACCGCTGATTATGGCGGCGGTCGATACGCGCCATTTCAGTCATGGGTTCATTGAGCGACAGAGTGTGTTCGGTCTCAATGTGGTTGGTCACAAGAGCAAAGAACTCGAAGACTACTTCTTTTCGTCGGCTTCACGACGACCAGATAACCTTGAGCCCTTTGCTTATGAGTTTGGTGAAACAGGAGTGCCTCTCCTCGCGATCGCTATGGCAGTATTTGAATGTCGAGTTGTGGCGAGTTATCCCGCTGGTGACCACACATTGTTCGTGGCCTCGATTGTCCGGGCTGAAATCCGCACGCAAGATCAGCCGATAACGTCCCATGATTTGCCGTACATTTATGTCGGGGCGGTGATTCCCAGGCAGAGGAATTGACAGAACAATCACGGCTCTGTTAGCAGTCAGGAACTCTGCAGAGTAGGAGCATCTATGGCGATTGATCCGCGCGAACTGCGTAATGTCTTTGGTGCCTTTGCCACAGGCGTTACTATTATCACGACCAAAGACCCAAACGGTAAACCTTTTGGGCTGACCGCGAATTCGTACACTTCTTTGTCGCTTGACCCACCGTTGGTGTTGGTGTGTGTCGACAAGAAAGTCGACTGTTATGCCTGCTTTGAGCAGTCAAAAGTTTTTGTCGTCAATATCTTAGCTGAAGGCCAGGATCAGCTCTCGACGCGGTTTGCGACTAAGGGAATCGAGAAGTTTGAAGGTGTCCCTACCCATGAAGGGAGTGTTGGCGTACCGTTGCTCGACGGTGCGATGGGTTATATCGAGTGTAAATTGATCAATGGTTTCGAAGGTGGTGATCACACCATCTACGTTGGCGAAGTACAGAACGCCTCGGCGTTTGGTGATCGACCGTTACTGTTCTTTAAGGGGAAGTACTCTCGGCTACCACAGTAGAGATTGATGATGCCGTGAAACGGAGAATCGGAGACAGGGAGAATCGGAGATAGAGAGAAACGGAGATAGGAAGGAACAGAGGCTATCTTCTTATACTCCGATTCACCGTTTCCCCGATTCTCCGCTTCGTTTTCAGAAGCCCCTAATCCCTATAAGATTTTCTTCTCTTTCACTTTCCCGTTTGCATCCAATTCGTACACAATCGGTACCCCTGTCCCGAGGTTGAGCTCCAACACTTGCTCTTTGGTTAATTGATCGAGATACATGACGATCGAACGCAGGCTATTGCCGTGTGCGGCGACAAGAATATTCTTGCCAGCTTTGATCATTGGTAGAATCTTGGCTTCGTAATAGGGGAGGGTGCGCGCAGCAGTATCTTTAAGGCTCTCGCCACCTGGAGGTGGGACGTCGTAACTGCGTCGCCAGATATGCACTTGCTCTTCACCATATTTTTGCGCGGTTTCCGCTTTGTTGAGTCCTTGCAGATCGCCGTAATGCCGCTCATTGAGTGCTTGGTCTTTTTCCACTGGAATGCCACGTTGTCCAAGGATATCGAGGGCAATTTCCATCGTGCGATTCGCACGTTGTAACACCGAGGTAAACGCGACATCAAAGCGAACATTGGCGGCTTTGAGTTTCTCGCCTGCTTGACGAGCCTCTTCTTCGCCTTTGGGGGAAAGCGGGACATCGACCCAACCAGTGAAACGATTCTCAAGATTCCACTGCGATTCGCCGTGGCGCAGTAATACCAACGTTGCCATTCAATCTCCTTAAAAAAAGAATACAGAAGTCAGAATACAGGAGACAGAATGGAAAAGACAAACCCACCTTCTCATGCTGTCTCCTGCCTTCTGTTTCCTACATTCTTGTTTCACTTCCGCGCCCTCTGCCCAAACAGCACCTTCTTCGCTTCGTCAGACATTTCTTGTCGCAGTTCTTTGCCAACCTCAAAACCGCGAATAACCGCCGGACGCGCTTTCATGGCTTCGTGCCAACGCTTGAGGTTCGGGAACTCGTTGAGGTCTTGCCCCATGCGCTCGTAGCCGACGATCCACGGCCACGACATCATGTCAGCAATCGAGTACTCACCTGCAAGAAACTGGAGCGTGGCTAACTGTTTGTCCATGACACCATACAGACGATTCACTTCATCTGTGTAACGGTTGATGCCGTATGCAATCTTCTCAGGCGCATAGTGGCGGAAATGATTACACTGGCCAGACATGGGACCGAGTCCACCCATTTGCCAATACACCCACTGCAGGACTTCATACTTCCCGCGCGGATCTCTCGGCATGAACTTGCCGTATTTTTCGGCCAGGTATTCATCGATTGCACCGGACTCAAAGATTGCTATTGGCTCGCCACCGCCCAGCGGTTCATGATCGACAATCGCTGGCATACGATTATTGGGCGAGATCTTCAGAAAGCTCGGTTCGAATTGTTCGCCCTTGCCAATGTTCACAGGGATAATGTTGTACGGAACACCGAGTTCCTCGAGGAGAATTTTCACTTTCCAACCGTTCGGCGTTGGCCAGTAATAGACATCAATTGGTTTTGCCACGAGCGCACCTCCGTCTACGTCGATGAAAAATTTCGTGGCCGATACTTGCAGGGTCAGGCTGGTGAGTAAAGCGGGTTAAGGCGGTAGCACTCAAGCCAGTTCTCCTGAACCGACTCGGAAACTCTATGGCAAGGCCGACGACTGTGGTAAGGTAACAACGATTCCATTGACTAGAAGAGAGATTGTTTATGCCAGAGGTTTTATCCATAGATCAGTTTGTGGAGCGACAGCTACAAAGCGGCAAATACCAGAGTTACGAAGCAATGGTAGAAGCGGGCCTGCGGTTGTTACAAGAACGAGAGCAGGAACTTGATGCGGTGACTGATTCTTTACGTCCTGCGGTCGAGGATTTTCTGCGAGGAGATCGTGGCGAGGAGATGGATATTGAGGCCTTCTTAGCAGAAGAGAACAAACTGCTTTCTTCTCGTTCGACCTGAAGTCGCATGGCTACCCCGCGTTATCACCAGCGAGCAAAAGCTGATTTACAAGCAATCTGGCGTTACCTTGCGACGCGCAATCCTACGGCGGCAGATCGCTATCTTCGGGAACTTCAGGAACGCGCCTTTCTTATGCAGTTACACCCACATCCGGTAGGCCAGAGCCAGACGTAGCTGAGCGATTGAAGCTTCCACCTGATACTACCCTGCGTAGCTTCTTGTATCGTAACCATCGCAGTTACTATTTCGCCATCGATACTGGAATTGTGATCTTACGAGTACTTCCCACTCGGCGAGATAGGAATACTGCCTTAGAAGAATAATCCCTTCTCCCTTAGTTCCCCTCCACATGTAGATTCAAGTAAAGAGATCAGCCTGATTCTTTGTCTCCCGTCCCTTCACAAGCATAGGCCAGGTCTGCTATCACATGGGGAGCGTTTTGCGCACTCACTAGGAAAAAGGAGTGACCAGTATGATTGTTGGATACTTTACCGAACGACCGTATCGTTGGCTGAAAGAGGACGATGTCCTCAAACATGAAGGTTTCTTCGCGCTGCCGAATACCCTTTTTGACCGCGCGAAAGCCGCGGATGACTATAACTATTGGATCGATGAGTATTGCGAAGCTGAAGAACTCGGTTTTGATGCGCTGATGCTCAACGAACATCATGGCAACCCGTTCTGCATGGGTGGTGTGATGAACGTTGAAGCGGCGATCCTGGCGCGCGTCACTAAACGTGCGAAAATCGTGTTGATTGGCAATCCGCTTCCGGTCATTAAACATCCGCTGCGCATGGCGGAAGAACTCGCTGAAATTGACCTCATTTCACGTGGCCGCCTTGTCACCGGTTGGGTGCGTGGCGCGGGCAGTGAACAGTTCTTCAATAATGCCAATCCTGCGTACAATCGCGAGATGTTCAACGAAGCCCACGACTTTATTATCCAGGCGTGGACCAAACCTGGCCCGTGGCGCTATGAAGGCAAACATTTCCATTATCGCCATGTGAACCCGTGGGCACTGCCGTATCAGAAGCCACATCCGCAGATGTGGATTCCTGGTGTGTTAAGCCCAGAAACCGTGAAGTGGTGTGCTGAGCACGCGTATCCATACCTTGGCCTTGTGACCAACCTTGGTCCGACTTGCGATATTTGGGATATGTATGCCGATGTCGCTGCAGAGCGTGGTTATCAAGCTGGACCTGAGAACTTTGGTTACCTGATGGGCGTGTTTGTCGCCGAGACTGACGAGAAAGCCCAGGAACTTGGCAAAGGCTTTGTGTTTGGTGGTGGCGCGAATGCCTTCTCGCGACCTGAACACACGTTGCCTCCAGGCTACAACTCCAAAGGTGCGATTCGCTTGCTCGGTCGTCGCCCTGGCGGCGGCTGGGTCGGCTTAAGCGCGGATCGCTTGAAAGAAATGCAGACTGGCAAGAAAGAAGGCGAGACCAAGAACTACGACGAGATCCGCGCCAAACTACAAAAGTCGTACGAGAACGCGCAAGCTAACTTGCTGATGATTGTGGGCTCGCCAAAGACTGTGACCGAGAAAATCAAATCGATTCTACAAGTGCTGCGTCCTGGCGTGTTCACGTTGTTCCAAGTGCAAGGGACAGTCGGCAATGAAGATCGCCTCAACAGCATGCGTCTGTTTGCCAAAGAAGTGATCCCACCGATTAAGGAATTCGCTAAGCAGATCGAGCTGACCAACCCCTTCCAACGTTTTCCTGGCTCAGTCAAACTGACTGCTGGAACCAAACGTGGTCCAGTGGTTGATCGCACCCCGTTAAAGTCGCTGAAGATTGATACCGGCGCGACTTCGGTCTAACGTTGATATGAGAGGTGGGTTCTGCTCACTTCTCTGTGTGTGATTTAGAAGGGCAGCCCAGAATGGCTGCCCTTTTTTTGTTTAATGTCTTGCACCGCCTCCCCCAAAAGGAGTAAAGGAGAACAATTAAGGAACCGGTTATACCGATTCGGAGGCGAAATCCAATAATCTAAAAGGAGGGTACCCTATGGCACTGACGAGCGAGCAATTCGCGCAAGAGTTGCGAAAGATGGTTACGCAGCGGCGGGCGTTCTGGGATCATCCGTGGATTCAGAAATTCCGTCGGGCTGAGCTAAGCAAGGATCAGATTCGCAGTTGGATGGAACAGCAATTTTATCTCACTGGCAGAGTCCATGATCTGATTGGTCCTTTGTATGTCAACTGCGAAGATGCGGAAGTACGGGCTCACATTCTCGATAACCTGATCGAGGAAGAGACCGGACGGATGTCCAAGAGTGCGCCGCATCCAGAACTGTATATTCGTCTGGGCTGTGCTTTGGGTAGCACGCGAGAAAAGATGATCAACATTCATCCCTTGCCCGAGTCTGTCGCGTTACGCACATATTGGACATGGGTCGTTGCTCATCGTCCTTTTATGGAAGGGCTCGCGGCAGTTAGTATCGCCGGTGAGGCGCAGGTTCCTGGCGCTGGCAATGAATTTGCCCGTCTGCTTGAGGAGAAATACGGACTTACGCATGAGCAGACCGCTTTCTGGTGGGTACATGAAGAAGCCGACAAAGAACACGGAGGAAGCGCGAGCGAGACCGTATCTAAACTGGCAAAAACTGACGAAGAGCAACGACGGGTGCGTGACGCGGTCGAGCATACGCTAGAGCTTTTGTGGCGTTTCTTTGATGGTCTCGACCTCGCCTATGGTGGAATGCGGAAAGCAGCCTGATTGTCAGCTCTTCGCCGCAACTGATAGTTCCCTCTCCCTGCGGGGGAGGGCGAGGGTGAGGGAACCTAATAATGAGAGTCGCTGAGGAAGAAATTCCCCAGCGATTTCGTTAACGATCTCCAACAATTCCCAACGCGCTACAGATCTCGTCCATCACTTTCTGTTCTCGTCCCTCGACACGACTGTCGGCAAATATGGCAACACGGGCCGCACTGTGGACAAGCTCTCGTTCTTTCGGTTGATCTTTCACGCGGGCGATTTCCGATAGCACGTGTTCTCGACTGCCTTCGGGGTCAGACAACAACGCTGTTGTCAAATCACGAAACAATCGCTCAACCGCAGCCAGGTCGAGTCGCGGAAATGCGTCGGATCTCTCACGAATGATGTTCATGAGTCCCGCAACTTCAGACTCTGCAACATTGCCATCTGCGGCTGCAACAAAAGCAAACGCGCCACAGACCGCTCGGACAAGATCGTCAGTAATCGTGTTATCGAAGCGAGACCATGTGGCCAACGCATAGGCAGTTGATTCATCTAAACTCATTGGTCATTCCTCTTTCATTTTTCGGGGATTATACTTGTGATCTGCCAGTTAGGAAACTTGGAGGACCGCAACAGAAAAAGGGGGAAGTATGCTGAAAGTCATTGCCACCGTCATTCGTCACGCGAACATCTCTCATGATGAACTCGTGAAAGTATGGGAAAACGTCCATGCCCCACATGTTGTGAAGATGGCGCAACCGCTGCGCTATCGCATCACCTTCTTTGACCCACAACAAACCCCAGACGACCCGGGGTTAGATGGCATGGCTGAATTGTGGTTTCGTGACAAGCAGCATTTCGATACCACGATCGGCAAGAATGCACCGCCAGAGATTATGGCTGATCGCTTTGACGAATATGCGGACTTCACCAAAGGTCACTGGTTGACCGTTTCCGAACATCTCAACGTCGATGGTCCGACTACACGCGAGACCACTAAGCTGGTCTACTTTGTCAAACGGCGCCCGGAGATCGAACGTGCTGCGTTAGATAAATACTGGCTTGAGACTCATATTCCAAATGTCGCAGTTGCATTGCGACGAACCCCGACCGCCAGACGCTACACCGTCAATCTCGTCGGCCCCGCTCGCGAGCGTGTCTACGATGGCATTGCGCAGATCTGGATGGAAGGAAAAGATCCTAGTTTCGCCGATGTCACCAGCTATGAACCCGATCAATTTGGCGAATTGATTCAGCCAATGCTGATTGCACGCGGGCATGAGATTCGTATTGTCGATTGATCATTAAGGAGGACCCGCCATGAGCCGCATTATTGATGCTGATAGTCATTTCATGGAGCCATTGGATCTGTGGACTCGTTACATTGAGCCACGCTATCGGGACCGTTGCGTACGTTTCGAACGATCGAAAGAGACAGGACGTTACGTGTTGTGGGTGAACGGACAACCTCTTCCGAATTCAGGTGACCTCACTATTGAGGAGTTACTTGGCGTTGCCGTTGGCTATGGCCAGAAGGAAACAGGCAAAGGACTCAAGTCGTTTGACCCTGCGGAAGCGTTCAGTCGCTCACTCGAAGATATGCCGTCACGCGTACGATTCCTTGATGAAGAAGGAATTGAAAGCCAATTCATCTATCCAACTTTAGGGCTGTTCTGGGAAGACTTAGTACCTGACCCGGAGCTGGCTGCTGCACATGCGCGTGCCTATAACACCTGGATGGTAGAAATGTGCGCAGGGTATCGTCAGCGTTTGTATCCGGTAGGTCACTTAACGTTACGTTATCCCGGCGACGCTGTACGAGAATTACACTGTCTCGCGAAAGCCGATGTGAAGACTGTTTTCGTTGGTGCGTTACCAATCGACGGCAAGAGTTTTGGCCATCCTGACTACGATCCCGTCTGGGCCGCAGCACAAGACGCCAACATCGCAGTGGGGATTCATCTCGTTGTGCATGCTCACTATCTCGGCAACGAGTGGTACAAAGACCGCGAGCCGGGCTTTATGTTTCTCAGTATGAATACCATTCAAGATCCGCGCATGGCGCTGACTACGATGGTGTACGATGGCGTGTTCGAGCGCTTTCCGCGTTTGCGTGTGGCGACGATTGAGTCTGCCAGTGGTTGGATCGCCGAGTGGATTGATCGACTTGATTATCGTTTCAGCTACATGGGCCATACCTGCCAGATGAAACGACCTGCGAGTGAGTATTTCGCGCGCAACATCTGGATCTCTGCAGACCCACACGAGCGCACGTTGCCGTACATGATCGAACTCCTTGGTGACGATAAATTCTTCATTGGTTCGGATTATCCGCATGCTGAGGGATTCACTGAGCCCATTACCAGAGCACGCAAGGCGTTAGCAAAACTTCCTGAAACATCTGTGAATAAAATTCTTGGCGAAAATGCAGCGCAGTTTTTTGGGATATAAGAGGAGACGTGTATGCCTTTGTTTGCCAACAAGGTTGCTGTGGTGACAGGAGCCAGTCGTGGACTTGGAAAAGCAATTGCGCTCGAACTAGCGAACGAAGGCGCGCGGGTGGCCTGTGTGGCAACGAAGGCCGAGAATGCTGCAGAAGTTGTCGCTGAGATTCGCAGCGGTGGCGGAGAAGCAATTGCGCTGGGCTGTCGTGCCGAAATTGGTGCGGATGTAAAAGCAACATTTGCACAAGTTGAAGAGCAACTTGGTCCGGTTGCCATCCTCGTCAACAACGCTGGTGTGACATACCCAGAGGCAACGCTCGACATGAGCGAAGAGAACTGGGACCTGCATATGAACGTCAACGCCAAGTCGATCTTCCTCTGCTCTCAAGCTGCAGCACGACAAATGAAGGCCCATGGTGGTGGCTCCATTGTCAACATCGGCTCGATCCTTGGGCGCAATGCGTTCCCTGCTACGTTAGGTTACTGTGCCTCGAAAGCTGCCGTCGATCACATGACCCGTGTGATGGCGATCGAATGGGCGCGCTACAAGATTCGCGTCAATTGTATCGCCTCGGGATACGTCCGCACTGATTTGATCGACCGCTTGGCTGAGGAACAGAAACTCACACTGAGAGATCTGGAGAAGCGTACGCCCCAGCGTCGCCTCGGAACGGGGGCAGATATTGCCAAAGCCGTGCGTTATATTGCCAGTGAAGATGCAGGCTTCGTCACTGGCGAAGTCCTCGTCGTCGATGGAGGCTGGACTGCATTTGGATATTACTGATCTATGGGCCACGTAGGATTACCATGAGCGAATATCAATACTATGAATTTCTCGCGCTTGATCGTCCGCTCTCAGCTGCAGAAGCCCAACCATACCTACTACTACTTGCGCAAGGGAAGGGACAACAGGCTGAGTCCCAACTCCGACGTGCCTACATTACCTCTATACGTCCCTCCTCTACGGCACCAGCCAAGGCGGCAGCAAAACGTCGCACGGTCGCAGACATCCGCCAACATATTGCCGAGGCTCGCGCCGAACGTCGTACGCGAGAGGCCAAACAGAAACAAAGCGAACTAGAAAAGAAAGGTAAAGAACGAGGACGTTATCTACAGACGGTGGCAATGGAAGTCGATCGCTACTGGAAGAAAGTCGACGAACTGGTAGCACAGCAGACCGCGTCAGCATACGATCAAGTGCGTGACCTGTTGGTTGATCTATCTGAAGCCGCGACGCTCACGCAGAAACGTAACGACTTCACGCACAGATTCAATCAATTCTGTACAGTGCATGGCCGCCGCCCGGCGCTAATGAAAAGGTTGGAGCGAACGAAACTTATGGCGTGAGGCTACTTGATCTTTTCAGGCTAGTAGTCAGTCCATTTAATTTTGAGGGATAGGGTTTCGTCATGCCCGCGCAGGCGGGCATCCAGGGAAATTCAGCCGTGGCCTGTAGTTCAGCCTCCTGGATTCCCGCATTCGCGGGCATGACGTCCCTTGAGTTATCCATCAAAACTTTCTGGACTATCTAGTACTACTCCGTTAAGTAGATTATGCTGAACTAAAGAGCGGAATGTGCTGCGCAAGGTGATACGTTCGACACTGTGGACACTGGGTAAAGTTGAAAAGGAGATTGAGCCACCGCCGGAGGGCGGGCAGAGTCCAGCGCGCGTTTTTTTTTCTGCCGCAAGAGTTGCAGAAACC
>VGTJ01000179.1 GCA_016874775.1 Deltaproteobacteria bacterium | reverse complement strand
GTCGCCCGCGTTCATCCAGCTCTTCGACCAGACTTCGATACTTAGACCGAAGCCAGCACACAATGGTCTCGTCTCTCATCCCTGCTCTTGTGCAGAGGCTCTCCACTCCGGTCAATCACTATTGCGGTAAGTTGTTTCCTGCCACCGCCAAACCACGCACTACCGGGTCTGGAATGAAGGCTGGGAGGCGCGGCTTGAGGGTGACGTGCATGTACTTACTGCGAGTGATAGCAACTGCAAACTCGCTCTCCGTTTGACGCCAGAGAAACCACCAGTGATCCACGGCGAAAACGGCCTCAGTCAGAAAGGCGCTTCTATCGGGAACGCGTCGCATTACTACTCGTACTCACGTATGCGCACCAGCGGTACGATAGCGGTAGATGGACAAACCTTCCCCGTCACCGGATTGAGCTGGATGGACCATGAGTTCGGTACCAGCTTTTTAGAGAAGGACCAAATTGGCTGGGACTGGTTTTCCTTGCAGTTGCAGGATGGGCGTGAGTTGATGCTGTTTCAGATCCGCCGTGCCGATGGATCGATCGATCCTCATTCCAGCGGCACGATGGTTGAGACCAACGATCGCGCCACACATCTTCCAGTTGGTACGTTCTCTCTTGTGCCAGAGCAGTATTGGCAGTCGCCCGAGAGTGGTACACGTTATCCGATTGTGTGGACCCTCACCCTCTCCCAACTGGATCTCCAGGTACGCGTCAACGCTGCCTTGCCCAACCAGGAATTGCGGACCGCAGCGAGTACCGGAGTGACCTACTGGGAGGGCAGTGTCCTAGTGACTGGAAAGTCCGGAACGAGTGACGTTCAAGGACGAGGCTACCTTGAGATGACCGGCTATGACGGCAAGAGCATGGGGCCGATGCTCGGCGGCCAGTAAGATGGGCATGTCACAACAAGATATCCTCCGTAGTGCCTGATCGTTTGCCCGACGGAATCCCTCACTCACAGAGATAAACTCTATCTCTGTGAATACAGCCCCCTCACTACTCGACAGTGCTCACTAGTATTTCACCTCAAAAATGGTGTCACTTTCATGAGAGCCCTTCCACAAGAATGCGGAGAATCGGTTCAACAAACAGTGGAGAACAGCCAAGGACGGCGCTCACGGTCCATGCATGTGCCAGTACAGGGTGCCAGCGTGCGACGCCCATCCGTAACTCAAGCAGGACGAAGCCGCCTTGGAGCAGAAAAAAAATCGCCATGGCGAGCGCCATGACTTCCCCCACAGCGACCCATGTGAAGTACGCATGAAAGATTGCACTCGCAGTGAAAGCGGCGGTCAGGCCGAAACGCACCTGTCCACGGCGTGCCAACGGCACGAAACAATGGGCCCGTAACCACCCTCCCACCGCGCGATTCCAGCGCTTTCCCCAAAATTCTTGTACTGATCGTGAGACAATCGGCAGGACATGTTGACGGGGGACGCGCACGCCCGCCGCACGATAGAGCAGACGGACGGCACCCTCCACTGCATCCGCCAGACTATAGAAGAACAGCGCTCCCCCAAACCACCGCAGTACCCAATACCACGTGCCATCACGCGCCGTTGCAACCTCACTGACAATCAGCACACCAAGCGTCGCCAGCGCCGCGTAGCAGAGTGTTTTTCCCAACGCGTTGTGATCTAACGCCGGCGGGGTAAACGTTGCCTGCCGCGTATCCACCACACCGAACACATGCCATAGGCGCGCTCCCCAGGAGCGTGTGCGAGACTCAGTCACGACATCGACGACACGTCCGAGGCACCACGTCGTCCAGATCGCGAGTCCGCCGCGCAGAAACGGTCCCTCGGCGGCTACCAGCCACGGTATCCCGGCTGCGCTTATCGCACTGCAAATAGCCATCCGTCGCTGCCACAGCGGTCCGCTCGAGAGCAAGGCGGACGTGATGAGGAACATCGTCGCGAGAACAATGGCCACTGGTCCACTCAGCATCGCACACACTCCGCTTCATAGGGGAGCGGCTGCACCACTGACGAACACGGTGCGTGACCGCTCCATGTTGAGCCACTCAACAACTATACCGCTGCTGCCAATCGTCGCACTTCAGGGAGCACGGCACCAAAGGTCGTAATCGTTTCTTTCAGTCCATCATACATACTGCCATGCCTCACCGCCGCGAGATTCATACTCAGACTGGTGAAACCGAGATCGAGAATCCGTTTGACTTGTTGTACGCATTCACTTGGTGTTCCGGCGATGGCAAAGCGCGCCACGATATCGTCTGAGATGAGCTCGTGCAGTTCCTCAGGGTATTGCACGTCAGCATCGAAATACCACCCACGCGCCTGTTGTACGGCGGCTTCGATCCGCGCCAGGTGCGTCGGCGCCAGTGCCAGGTCATTGGGTTTCAAGAGTGTCAGGTAATAGGCCGCATAAAACTTGACGCTGCGTTTGGCTAACTCGCCATCCTGTGAGACACAGAGCGTGAGGCGTGGGGCCACTTCGATGTCGTCCATGCGACGCCCGGCGCGGGTTGTCCCTTCAGCGAGCCACTGTCGATAGCGCTGGACGATGGCCGGTGACCAATACCGTGCACCGATAACGGCAATATCCGCATGTTCTCCGGCAAGCCGCATGGTCTGCGGACTCCGTGTCCCGATCATTATCGGCACAGCCTGTTCTGGCACACGCACGAGCTTCGCCTTACGAATGGTGTAGACCTGTCCGAGACGTTCGACCAGGCGGCCTGCGAGGAGATCACGAATGATGCCCATAGCTTCCCGTAACGCTGCGACGGGCCGCGGCTGCGCAATCCCGATGTCCTCTAAGCCCGCCCCTGCGCCGAGACCAAGAAACGCCCGGCCATTCGACACTTCTTGGAGCGTCGCGATCGCACTGGCTAACAACACGGGGTGATGCGAATACGGATTGGTAACCAAACTCCCGATCATGATGCGTTTGGTTGCCAGTGCACACAGCGCTTGCAACTGAAAACAGTCAGGGTATGACGGCACATCAGAAATCCCCAAGCGATCGAAGCCGACCTCTTCGACGAGAGTCGCGAGGTGGGTGACTTCTTGCGGACTCATTCCAGGAGTGATTTCGGCTTCGATAGTCAATGGCATGTTCATCGTCCGTTTCCGTACATGGATACGATACGCTTGTGAGTGTGTTCGGCAGCAGAGTCCGAATTAGCAACTGAACCCTCAACACTGCTGTGGAGCACTTGTGCCGACTGTGGTCGCGATGATGCACCGTTGCGTACACACGCCTGCGCAATGCCCTGCAGCATGCCCGCAAAGATCAGCTGATGCAGAGGATACACGAGGTACCAGTACGCCAGTCCACTCAGCCCAATGGGATCAAAACTGGCGGTTTGCCGAATGATCGATCCAGCATCGTCTGCCGCCACTTCAAATTCTAACCACGCCCGTCCTGGCAGTTTCATTTCTGCAGCAAGCCGTAACCGTCGGTTCGGTTCGATCGCTTCCACTCGCCACCAGTCAACGGTGTCACCAACCTGTAACCACTCAGGATCGCGCCGTCCACGACGAACGCCGACACCGCCGCATAAGAGGTCGATAAAGCCACGGATACGCCAGAGCCAATCGCCATAGTACCAGCCAGTGATCCCACCGATGCGACGAACCGGGAGAAACGCCTCAGCAGGAGGAACTGGCACGTGCGCAGATCGCGAGTCAATCAGCCGCGAGCCGAAACGCACGCCTGCCCAACTCTGTACCGCACCACCTGCCGATAGTGCATCTGACCAGCGGGTCTGAGCGAATTCATGATCCTCATTCCGTAACGCCCGGGCAATCGCGTTGCGCATGCCTATGGGACGGATTGCAAACGTCTGCAGCGCGGTTGCGTCCTGCACGATGGTGGGATGGCGGATACTATCGACGATCTTGCGACCCACCCGGGCGTACAACGGCGTGACGAGCCCCAACCACAAACTCGACAGTCGCGGTGTGAGCACGGGCACACGGATCATCACCCGCGGTAAGCCGCGTTGGCGTGCGTACTCGCGCATGAGATCCCCGTACGACACCTGCTCAGCACCACCGATTTCAAAGATACGTTGTTCCTCTTCGGGGAGCTGTAAGGCCGCCAGCAGATAGGCAAGCAGATCGTCGATCGCAATCGGCTGCGCCAGCACCGACACCCAGCGCGGCGTAATCATAATCGGCAAGCGCTCGACCAACGCGCGAATCATTTCAAACGACAGACTGCCAGAGCCAATCACGATGGAGGCGCGAAACTCGATGACTGGGATGCCGGACTGGCGTAACAGGTCACCTACTTCATGGCGGCTGCGCAGGTGGGACGAGAGGGAATCGTCGCTCTGGGCTAACCCGCCAAGGTAAATAATACGTTTCACCCCAGCACGCCGTGCAGCTTCAGCAAAATACTGCGCGCCCTGACGATCTTCTTCTTCGAACGCACCACTCGACCCCATGGAGTGGACAAGATAGTACGCTGTGTGTACGCCGTTTAGAGCTGCTAACAGGCTATTTCGATCACGCACGTCTCCCTGAACCACTTCGGTGGTCGTCGCTACTGTCGAACGCAGGAACTCCGGTCGACGCACCAGGCAGCGGACGTGATACCCTGCCGCTTCCAAGCGTTCACGCAACCGCCCGCCGATGTAGCCAGTTGCTCCTGTCAGCAGAATGCGAGGAGTTGCAGCCGCAGTGTCATGGGCGAGTGCCATTAGACCGTCCCTTTGTCTGGAGTTCCTTGAGAAACTGCGCGCCAGTTTCCGCAATCGCGTCAGCAATCGGAGCATAGCAAAAGTCACAGAGCTGGGTGATTTTGCTGGCGTCAAAACGGTGCAGCGGAGCGGCGGTCATAGTAATCACGGCATCGCGTGAGATGAGCGGTTCCTTGCCGGAGAAGGAGGCCAGCGTTTCTAACAACGAGCCAGTCGCGCGCAACATCGGGGTCGGAAGTTTCAGCGCGGGTGCAGGTTTGCCGACACTGCGGGCGATCTGAGCAAACAACTCTTTCATGCTCAACATCTCACTGACGAGGAAAAATCGTTCGCCGCTGTGAAAGGGACTCATAAGAAGTAGCCGCACTGCTTGAGCCACATCGCGTGCGGCGACCGTGCCGACGGTCCCGTCCATGTAAAACTTGAACCCATCGTGCACCATCTTAAAGAGCGCACAGGACCCTTCCTGCCAATTCCCAGCGCCGACAATCAACGGCGGGATGGCGAGAACCGCGGGCAACCCGTTACGCGCCGCCTCCAGCACCAGTTGTTCTGCCAACGCTTTGGTTTCGGCATACGATGTCAGTGGGGACGGTAACCGCATGGGGGTTTCTTCGTTGACGAGAGCTGCTCCCTGCTCGACCGGATCCCCCATCGTCGCCATCGCACCGACATAGACAAACTTCTCGACACGGCGTTCGGCACATGCGGAGACAAGATTCCGCGTGCCCTGGACATTGATCGCGAACATCTCGTCTCGTCGCTTCCGCCAAAAGCTCATCAGCGCCGCGGCATGCACGACGTGGGTCACACCGTCGAGTGCGCGGGCGAGCGAGGGTGGGTCAGTCACATCTCCTGCAACCACCTCAACCCGCTCACTTGCCTGGTGCGTATGTTTGGTCGGATTGCGCGAGAGCACGCGAACGGGCAGCGCCGTGTGCGAGAGCGCACGAATGAGATACTGCCCCAAAAACCCTGTGCCTCCAGTGACCAGAATCATGCGTGGTACTCCTTCACGACGAGCATGCGTGGGCGCATGTTAGTCGTAGGTAGAATTCATGCGGATGGCGACTGCCTGTGTTGGGTCGCTCACGGTAAACGCGGCTTCATCAAATCGTGGAGCCCGAAGCTTCGGGCGCGGATCGCGCGAGGCGCCGGTCGTTTCTTTCGGAATACCCAGAAAGTTATAATCGACCGTGCCGTTGTCGTTCTCGTCATGAAAGACCGCAATCGCATAGACACCCGGAGAGACATTCTCGAACACCGCGGAGGCTGACCCATTATCAATGGACACGGCCTTGCGCTGGTCCGCACCCTCCAGGTTGGTGATAAAATCCTCAGGCCGCGTATACAACAGGAACACGACTTTGCCGTTCGCATTGCTCAGGCCCGTGGCTTTCACCGTCACGGTAGCTGCCCGCCCAGGCGTGGTGAGAGACGGAGACGTCTCTGCCTCAACAGCACGAGTGTGAGATACACACGAAAGACAGAATGCCAATACAGCGAGCAGTACGAGTTTCATTGCGCCTCCATAGGAACAGTTTGTAACTGCGTGCTTCGGTTGCCGTTCGTCGTCCTGATCTTGGCTAGCGCGGCCAGTGCACGGACGCGCGCAGTGTGATGACTGACGATCGGCTCAGGATAGGTCGTTCCTAATTTCACTCCTGCCTCGCTCAATACATTCGGTGGTGATTCCCAGGGTTTGTGAATCCATTCTGCCGGTAAACGGCTCAACTCAGGAACCCAGCGACGGACGTACGCGCCGTTAGGGTCGAATTTTTCCCCCTGCGCCACTGGATTAAAGATGCGAAAATACGGCGCGGCGTCGGCCCCACAGCCTGCGACCCACTGCCATCCCAAGGTATTGTTGGCTAAGTCTGCATCCACCAGGGTCTCCCAGAACCAACGGTCTCCGTCCTGCCACGGCAAGAGCAAATGCTTCACGAGAAACGAAGCGGCTACCATTCGTACGCGGTTATGCATCCAGCCGGTAGCCCACAGTTCCCGCATCCCAGCATCGACCAGCGGGTATCCGGTTTGGCCACGTTGCCATGCGCGGAAGTCCGCGGGGTGGTCTCGCCAGGGAAAGTCGGCAAATTCCGCCCGCAGCGGTTGCTCGGTTGTATGGGGGAAGTGAAATAACAGATGGTGAGCAAACTCCCGCCAGCCGAGTTGCCGCAGATACGCCTCAGCGCCACGTTGTTTCATCAGCTGTTGCCTGCTGGCCTTGCGTACGGCAGACCAGACCTGTCGCGGGCTGATCTCGCCAAAGTGGAGATGCGGCGAGAGACGTGAGGTCTGGACTTCATCTGGTCGATCGCGGCGCTCTGCGTAGTCAGTGACTGCCGCATCCACGAAACGTTGCAGCTCACGAGTGGCCCCATCTTCGCCAGGACACCAGGCTGCGCGTGTGCCGCCAGCCCAATCAATCGTCGGCTCAAGCTGCAAGCTGTCGAGGGATACTGAATGCGGCCACTGGTCTGGCGCGGAGAGGCGAGCAGGCGCCCTGAGCGGAGCGCTGGGTTCCGCCAGAGACAGGCACGTCTGCCAAAAGGGGGTGAACACTTGGAACGGCTTTCCTGCTCTATTGCGAAGAGTGGTAGGCTCGAACAGCAAAGCCGTATTGAAACTTTCGACGTGGAGGCCTGTTGCACGGAGCGTGCTTTTCATTTCTGTATCGCGTTTGACGATTGACGGCTCATAGCGACGATTCCAGAATACGGCCTGTGCACCGGTGTCCTTGATCAACGTTTGGAGCGTCAAAAGACTCGGGCCACGACGAATCACAAGTCGTGATCCACACGTGGACAAGTGAGCGGCAAGACGCGCGAGAGACTGATGTAGCCACCAGCGTGACGCCGCTCCGGGTGGCCAGGCGCCCTCCTCCTCTGGTGCCCAGACGTACACCGGGATGATTGGTCCACCGCGTTGGACGGCTGCCTCTAGTGCAGGGTTATCGGCAACGCGGAGATCGTGACGAAACCAGACGAGGGAAACACTGGCTGCCATGCTGATTACGCCACCATGACGAGATGGCGCCCCCACTCTTCGACTTCAGCGAGATCCACAAGCACCTTCAACCCAGGTTGGGTACTGGGCGCACCGACTCCACCCACAAGTAGAGTCACCCGACGCGGTAGCACGCTGCGCAGGAAGGTGATCTGGCCCGCCATCGGCTCTCCCCGATTGGCAATCGAGACACTCACACCGACCGCACGGGCGTTGAGATCTCGGGCTAAACTGGCCACCTGCGTTGGCGGGACTTCCGTCCCGAGAAACAGGATGCGACATCCAACTCCCGTGAGCAGCAGTGCCACCATTTGCAGTCCCAAGCCATGCTCCTCACCCGGCAAGGTCGCACACACGACCAGCGGTCCTCTGGCCTTTTCCTCGAGCGGCAGTCGCACCGAGCGCAACACATCACTGACACGCTCCGAGAGAAACCGTTCATGACGAATTTCGAGGCGTGCAGCGGCCCACTCTTCCCCAACGGCGTGAATCAGCGGGGCGATCCGTTTCCGGAGAAATTCCAAGGGCGTCAGGCGCTTCCAATCACGGATGAGACTGCGTGTGAGCTGTTCCGCATCGAACGTTTCGACAAAGCGGAGCAAATCGACGACATCAGCCTCCCCTTTCTCGTCAGGACTCTGACGCGGGGTGACCTCCACCGGGCCAACGGTTAAGAGCGAACTCAGGGCCTGCTCGGAGGCGGATACCGCTTCGTGGGCGCGGTGCCCACGCGCAAGCGCCTCGGCAATCCGTCGTAAGCGCGGCACACTGGATGTCGGATAGACGCGATGTCCTGACGGTTTGCGCTCAGGCTCGGGAAAGCCGTAGCGTTGCTCCCAGGTTCGTAACGTCTCTGGCGGAATCCCGGTGGCACGCGAGAGCGCACCAATCGAGAGATTCGCCTCTTCCTCCCGAGCCTCGTGGCGACGTGCGGTCATAGGGAGCACCCCATGGGGATCGCGAGACACAACGTGTGTAATTGCGCGCTTTGACAAGACCCTATCACTTCTCGACGGATCGCGGGGCGATCCTGGTGGCAACGGTGGTGCTTCATGTGTGTGGCTTTCCTCTCTGTTATTGGCGACGTCTTGCATCTACTTTTATCCAACTGTGAGCGATTTTGCTAATGCGTCCGCAAAGAGCATCCCGCGACTCGTGCGCTGAGCAATGGCGTCATGCCCGGCGTTGCCGCACGCCCGGATCATCTGCATATGTGTGATTCTTTGGTTCGATGGGTCGTAACGGAGCGACAGTATTGTTTTGTCGCTTCCGCGCTCGCCAATCCAGTTCCGCCTTTGATGCGGCGTAGAGCAACGGCGCCAGAGCACCAATGCCACACATAAACGATACTCCAACGCCAAACAGAAAGAGATTCCAGTCAGACATGATGATCCTCCTTCCGCGCATTGGTCAGTAGCCCCCCAAGCGCCAGAATCGACGGTACCCACAGTCCAACAAATGCGCCTTGCTCTTTATTGCCCACCACAAACCACAGATACACCGACAGTAAAAACGAGAGCCCGGCAGCTCCGAGAAACATTCCCTTTGACAGATGATGAACAGACATCGTTGATCCTCCTTCTGATATTTAGATAATCACTCTCTTCTTGTGAGGTTCGTATCCAACTCGCTTCCTGATGCCTTACCGTACCCGCTACTGTGTTCGTACGGCTTGCAAAAACTCGTTACGTAAGGCTGGATCGTCGCGGAAGACCCCAAGCAACGCGGAGGTCACGGTGGTGGAGTTCTGCTTCTCCACCCCACGCATCATCATGCAGAAGTGGGCGGCTTCGACCATAACCGCGACCCCGCGTGGGTTGAGGGCTTCCTGCAACGCTTCGGCGACTTGCTGGGTCAGACGTTCCTGCACCTGTAACCGCCGTGCATACACATCGAGCAGCCGAGGTAACTTACTGAGACCAACAACTTTCCCTGCAGGCAGATAGGCGATATGCGCACGGCCATGAAACGGCAGGACGTGATGCTCGCAGAGCGAATAGAACTCGATATCCTTAACCAGGACCATCTGGTCATAGCGCTCGGTAAAGATCGCGCCGTTGAGTACATCTTTCATGGTCATCGTTGCCCCGCTAGTCAAATAGGCCAATGCCTTAGCCATACGCTGCGGCGTTTGGCGCAAGCCTTCTCGGTCGAGGTTCTCCCCCAGCGCGGCTAAGACATCAGCGGTGGCCGAGATCAGCGCATCATTGGCCGATGACGTCTGCGGCAGCGCAGTAGGACTCATCAGTACTCCATGGATTGGACCATTAGTTATCTCACAGCGCGGTTGTCGCCGTTGCTCTGTCATAGTTAACTCTGTCTCCATCGTCCGTGTCCTTTCTTGCCAGTCTTTCTAGGTTCGTTATTAAACTGGGGTCGTACCCCTTGTGATGCTCAGTGCCCCCCTACTTGCGACGGTCAACGAACGCTGGGATCGCAGCGACCTGACGTGTGCGCCGATGCCAGCGTTCCTCCTCTTACCGCCACGCGGCTAGAAAGATCGGCAGAAAGATCATCGAAAAGAGGACAGTTGTTACTGCTGCAAACATCAACAAAACCATAAAACACCTCCATACACGTCGTTGTTGGTTATGAACGGTTTGAGTCAGGGACTACCGTCAAATGATGCCGCCCAGACTGGGGCCGGCGCAGAAGTCGATATAGCGAGACCGCTTTCTCTGCGGGTGCCTCTGGCAGTCGCCGTAAGCCCGCTCGTATGTAGTCGGCATCCAGATTGAGATGATCGCAAATGAATTCAAAATCGCCCAACGCGGTTCGGTTGGTCGTAGCAAACCAGGCCTGGGTTTCCCGAAACAATCGCTTCCCACGCGTCGAGCGATCGGTGCGGTAGCGAAAGAACATGGCGACCGCGTCTTCAAGGACAGCCAAGAGCAAGCGGCGTTCCGGTGTCCAGGCGACCCGCGATCGCTCCGCAGGGGTAAAGAATTGCTCCGGGGTCACGACCTCGTCGACGATCGCGATCTTGTCTGGCGCGGGATCCGCTGCCGGAGCAGCGAACAAGAGGGCGTCGGACCACTGATCAGCGAGTGCGGTATCCATAATGTTTTCTCCTTGTGTATTGCGTCTACACAGACATAATAGTCTGCGAATATATTTTGTCAATATTTTGAGTAGATATTGCGTAAATTATTTTTTATCCCCTTGACGGTGGTCTGCGTCGCATCAAACGACACGGGCGCATAGACACAGTGAACAGGTCAGGCGTGCGCAGGGTTCGTTCGTGTGAGATGGGAAGCGATGCGCGGCGAGTTAAGAACCCGCTCGATGTCTCTGAATTTCATTTGTCAATATATTGTTTATGTATTGAAGTGATCTCGCATTTCTGCGGAGTTCCTCCGCATCATGCGCACCGAACAGCACAGGCACCGGCTTCCGCATCGGTTGTGGACACGATGGAAAAGACACGATCAGAGAGAGGCTGTGCGTCGGCAGTGTTCCTCAACACACGTGTTGCATACGACGGCTCTTGTGGATGGCTGTCGACGCAGGGGGGGTAGGCTTTTACGCTGGGAAAAGACGAGACGTCATTCCCGCGAATGCGGGAATCCAGGGGGAATAGGCAATCGTTCAGGGGTGAAGCTCCTGGATGCCCGCTCCCCTAATGACCGGGGACAAGCTGCGCGGGCATGACGAACACGCGGCTCCTCACGAGGGGAAATCCGCGCCAATTGAGGCTTGGATAAAAAACCTACCCTTATGAGCGCCCCCTCTCCCCTTCGTCAAGCTCAGGACAGGCATGACAGGAGAGGGGAATATCGTCCAAGGGTAGGTTCCAATTATTTCCCTCTCCTGTGAAGGAGAGGGCTAGTGCCGTGTCTCGCAAGTTTATTAGCAGTGAAATCGTAGGGCGCGTACCACGCGCTAGTCAGTTGGCGCGTGGTACGCGCCAGTCAGTTGGCGCGCTTCGCACGCCCTACAACTGCTCACGAAGTTATGAGACACGGTACTAGAAGCTGTTTTGAGAGCAGCACTCGTTGGAGATCTGGTACCCCCTCAGGATGTTCCTCCAAATAATGGATCACATCATGAATGTCTTTCATATCTTGTAACGACATGGCTGCCCTCGCTCCACACTTTCTCCATTATCTTCAGGACTTACGCTTGAGGACCACAAGTATCATTTTAGGGATATGATTACCAAGAAGCAGTACGTCGAATATTTGGTGAGCACGCCGAAGAATTGCACCTGTACGTATCTGGCCGAGCATTTGGAAGA
>VGTJ01000178.1 GCA_016874775.1 Deltaproteobacteria bacterium | reverse complement strand
TCCACTACACCCGAAGTGATTCGAGACGCACTGGCGACGGTTTCTACCACACAAGTCCGGCAGTGGTGCCAGCAGCACCTGGGGCCGTCGCTCCAGGCCCAACGCCAACAGGCCTTCCGCCAGCTCACGCTAGCGGAAGAAAAGCAGGTCCACTTTCAACAGGCAGCGTGAGGCGTCTTTGCACCAGGCCAGGCTTACGCTCCTCAACGCCTGGGAACGCTAGCGACAGGAGGGACTCGCCGCCTCTTTCTCTCTCTACATTTTGGCACGGGAAGAGTCCAACAGGGCCGGGTAAGTCGGTTGCTCATCCTACCCGCTGTACGGAACTCTACGGAGGTGTGAGCAAGACATGGCGAACGCAGAACAACTGGCGCTGTTAAAGACCGGCGTTGTCTCCTGGAATAAATGGCGAGACACCAACCTCGGAGTGCTCCCGGATTTGAGCCAGGCCGGTCTGAGTCGCGCTCCGCTCGGCATGGCTCACTTAACAGAAGCCAATCTTGCAGGAACGAACTTCACGAACGCCGTCCTCACCCGTGCCGATCTGAGTAAAGCAATTCTCGCAGGGGCGGACCTCACCGGAAGTGATCTGGTTGGGGCGAATCTCATGGGTGCTGACCTGAGTAAAGCGAACCTGACTGGCGCGAATCTCGCAGGGGCAAATTTAACTGGCGCGGATCTCACCGGCGCGAATCTGACTGGGGCTGACCTCAGTCGCGCCGACGTCACGGATGCCGGATTTTCGTGGGCGACACTCATAGGCGCGGATTTCACAGAAAGTGTTCTCAAGCGGACAAATTTGAGCAAAGCGAATCTAGCCGAAGCTGATCTCACGCGTGCCAACCTCACCGAAGCCAACCTCACCGAAGGGAACCTGGGTGAAGCCATCCTTAAAGGGGCCACACTCCACAACGTTGCGGCGTTACGCGCGAATGTTCATTCCGCGGATCTGACAGGGGCAGATCTCACGGACGCGAATTTTACCGAAGCGATACTCATTGGCGCTCATCTTGATGACGCCAGCCTCTTGAGAGCAGACTTCACCGGCGCAAAACTTCGCAGTACCGATCCTGTCACGAGTAACGCGATTACGCGGATCGGCCTGCGGGACGCAACGGTCACTGGCACGGACTTCAGCATGGCAACACTCAGCAGCGCCGCCATGCCACAGTCACTCCACGAATTTCAGCCAGCGCTCAAAAGTGTGGAGGAAGTATCCAAAAATGCCCGCGGGCGATACTTGTTGCTGATCAGTCTCTGTGCGTTAGCATTTCTGACCCTGGCAACAACATCCGATGCACAGCTTATCCTCAATACCTTCAACTTAAAGCTGCCGATTTTTAACGTCGACATCTCGGTCCGGTTCTTCTGTTTGGGGGTCGCTCTCCTTGGCCTTTTGGGTTTTATTTCCCTACATTTCTCTCTCTCCCAATTGTGGGAACTGATCACCGAGTTACCCACCTATTTCCCGGATGGGTTGCATCTCCAACGCAAGCTCTATCCGTGGACCCTCAACCTGCTGGTTGATGAATGGCAACATGGCATGGCGCCATCCACAAGAAAGACAGCCGTCTCCTTCGATCACCTCCGGAATCGTGTCGCAACCTTTCTTGCCTGGGGCTTTTTCCCTCTTACGCTCGCAGTGATCACATACCGCTCTCTTATTCGCCATGACTTATTGCTCAGTCTGTTGTTACTGCTCTTTTTGACCGCATCAATCTATCTCTCGACCTTTTTCTACCAACATGCCCGTGCAACCGTCCGGCGCCAGCGGGCTTCTCATCCCTGGCGCCTGCCGCTCTATTGGGCCCTGTCCACCATGATTTTTGGGTTGGGCATCATTGGACAAGGCTTCAAAGGTGGATTGCCCCTCACCACCCCGTCGTTGAAAATGCGCGGGATTAGTCTCGAAGGGCATGAATTCGGGGCAGTCGACCTCAGCTCAGCGGATATGAGTTTTGCCAAACTCGCGGGCGCTAATTTTCAGGGTACGCGATTACGCGGCGCGAGCCTCCATAGCGCAGATCTGACTGGAGCCGACATCCAAGGAGTCACGCTTAGTGATTCTGACCTACGCGAAGCAACGCTCACCAAAGCCCGCCTGCTTTCGACGAACCTCAGTGGCGCGGATCTCACGCAAGCTAACTTGATTGACGCCGATTTAACGGCCACCGATCTTCAAGGGACAATCTTATCTCGGGCCCTTTTGCGCCGAGCGATTTTGAACGAAGCCATTTTTCGCGAAGCAGACCTCAGTGAAACTGATCTCACAGAAAGTGTTCTTTTCCAGACGACCCTTCGCGCCGCCAATCTCTCCAAGGCCATTTTGCGCGGAGCTGATCTGCGCAAAGCAGTGCTGCATGAAGCCGATTTACGCGGTGCCGATCTCAGTGGGGTCGATCTCCGCCAAGCGGTCCTCGATAAAGCAAACCTGGCTGGGGCCAATCTCCGAAAAGCAAATCTTTCAGGCCTCACTCTGACAGGCGTTGATCTACGTGGCGCAGATCTCGCAGAAGCCGATCTGAGTGGCGCGATCCTGCGTCAAGTTCACCTTGATGGAGCCAACCTCCACCAAACCCGCCTACAAGGAGCAAATCTGGACGATACGGTGTCGCTTAGCAATGCCCAGATCGGGGCAACGATCGTAGATGACGACACCCGCCTTCCTGGTATCGGACGACTCACCAATAAGCCGGGAGAGAGACATACACCGACACCAACGCCGCAATAGTATTTCTAGAAACGTTGATGAGGGCTCTACTTTCTCTCGTTATCTCTACCGCCTTTCTACAGGCGCTGTCATCTCTCTCTTTGTTAAAGAGGTTTCACTCACGCGACATTTTCCTCCTTCTTGATAATAAAGCCCTCCGGCTATCCCCACGATATTACTTATATGCCTGCACTAGCTTCACATCCTGCTGTTCCCTACGTGCTTCCGTTCGCTTTGTTTCTGCTTCTCACAGAGCTTGCACGATGGATTCCCAATAGTCTCCTGTGGATCTATCCTCTCAAGACAGTTGTCGCTGGAACATTACTCCTGTGGTTTAGAAAAACATACAGTGAGATCATGTTCGAGTTCTCCTGGCTCGCCGTCGCGGTTGGCGTTCTTGTCCTTCTACTGTGGATTCCCTTGTATGGTGGCTATTTCTTGCTCAGCGAACCACAAATTGTGAATCCGTATGAATTGACGGGGTCGTTGGCGCTACCGTGGATCGCCATCCGCCTCCTGGGCTCATCGATTGTCGTTCCCGTCATGGAAGAACTTTTTTGGCGGTCATTTCTTTTGCGCTATCTGGTGAACCCGGACTTTCGCCAAGTGCCGATTGGAACGTTGACCACGTCAGCTGTAGCTATTTCTGTTGTCTTATTCGGAGTCGAGCATAACCAATGGCTTGCTGGAATCGTCGCGGGCTTGTTGTATACATTGCTCCTCTACCGCACCAAGTCGCTTTTCTCGTGCATTGTCGCTCATGCGGTGACAAACTTCCTTCTCGGGGTCTACGTGTTAATGACAGAGCAGTGGCAGTATTGGTAAGAGGAAAAGTCCAGAGTCCGAAGTCCAGAGTCAAAGCACGTCACAAACAAAGCTGTGGCGAATTGTCAGCTTTTTTGGATTTTGACTTTTGATTTTTCTGTCTCCCTCAGCCTCATTATCCCCCTTCGTCCGCTTTCTCTTTCTGCTACATTGCCCCTCCTTATGGGTGTGTCCCGCGAGACTCGTGCGTTTCTCTTGTTAACCCTGGTGACATTCGTCTGGGCCGGACTGATGCCCACAGGCAAGATCGCACTGCAAGGTGTCCCACCGCTCACCATCGGTGCGATCCGATTGACGCTCGGCACCGGTCTGCTGCTGTTGTATATGGGTCGCAACCCAACCCATCAGGTACACTGGACTCAGCCTGTGATCGGCAGTTTCCTCTTGCTCGGAGCCACCGGGTATCTCGTTGGCGTCGGTTGTAGCTATTATGGCCTGCGATTAACAACCGTCACCAATGCCGCATTGTTGAACGCGGCCTCACCTGTGACGCTTGCCATCCTCTCGCTTATCTTCCTTAAGGAACGCCTGGAGCAGAAGGCTATCCTGGGTATCGTGCTCTCTGTCATCGGCGTTAGCGTGATCGTCACTCGTGGCTCATGGGATGTGGTCACCAACAGTCAGTATAACCTTGGCGATCTGATTCTCTTGGCGACACAAGTAAGTTGGGGAATCTACACGATCTACGGACGCCAGCTCATGCTGCGCATCTCACCGCTCGCGGCAACCACCTACTCCTACATGGCCGGTTCATTCTGGCTCATCATCGCCTGTGTGGTACTCGAACGCGAACAGTGGCGTTTTGCAGAAACAAGTTGGGCCTCATGGGCCGCCATCGCCTATCAGACCGTTTTGGGAACGTTTGCGCACTTCTGGTTTTATGAAGCAGTCTCCACTATTGGCCCGAGTCGCGCCGGAATTTTCTTGAACTTAGTGCCAGTGATGGCGATCGGGATCGCCTACGTGTTTCTTGACGAGACTATCACGCTTCCACATCTGATCGGTGGTGTCATCGTCCTGAGTGGCATTCTGGTCGCAACCCGTCGCTAAATACCTCGCACCCGCATAACGCAATCGCAACTCTTCTCTTCCTCGCCAGAGTACGCTACTTAACAATGCCATTGCTGAGCGAATGAGGAGGACAAACGTGAAACCTTTACAAGGGCTCGTGGTACTCGACCTGACGCGGTATCTTGCCGGTCCATATTGTACGTTACTGTTAGGCGGGCTTGGTGCAGAGGTCATTAAAGTCGAAGCCCCTGGCCAGGGAGATGTCTATCGTTCTCGGCCACCATATGGCGGACCGAAGGGCGCAAGTTTTACCAAACAAACAGATGATGACCTCAACCTCGGCGTGTTACATCGTTCACGCAGTAAGAAGTGTGTCTCACTGAATCTTCGCAGCGCGGAAGGAAAAGAGCTGTTTTTGCAACTGTGCGAGAAAGCCGATGTGCTTGTCGAGAACTATGCTCCTGGCACCTTAGAGAAGATGGGATTTCCTTACGCCGTCCTGAAAAAAAGGAATCCCCGGCTCGTTCTCTGCTCAATCTCTGGATTCGGTCAGCGCGGCCCACGACGCGAGTGGCGTGCATACGACCCTATTATTCAAGCGGCCAGTGGTATTTCCAGTGTTACTGGCTATGCCGATCGTGCTCCCATACGCTGTGGCGCAGCAATTAGCGATACGACAACGCCATTGTTTGCGGTCATTGGTATTCTTTCCGCGCTTCGTAAACGCGACGTCACTGGTGAGGGCGACTGGGTCGATATTGCCATGCAGGATGGCTCCTTCTTCTTATTGCCCGATGTCATGGAATTTCTCGCTGCCGGAGAAACGCCTCAGCGAATGGCAAACGCCTATACTGGTGGTGCACCATTCAACGTTTATCACGCAAAAGATGGGTACGTTTCAGTCTGTGCCCCGGCTCAAGCTGACTGGGCAAAGGTGCTCGTCGCCCTCAAACGCGAAGACCTGGCCAACCACCCTCACTTTGCCACGATCCAGAATCGACGCGACCATCGTCAGGAAGTTGACCAACTCATACAAGAGTGGATTGGGCAGTACACAGTGCAAGAAGCGGTGACCTATCTGCAAGAGCAAGGCGTACCCGCGGGGCCGATCTTGAATCCCGAGGAACTCCTTACTGATGAGCATCTCAATGCACGAGACATGATCGTTCCGCTGGAACATCCACTCCACGGACCGATTCCCGGCGCAAAAGCGATTGGCATGCCCATCAAACTGACGAGCACTCCGCTCGCGTTTGATCAACCCGCACCAGCCCTTGGTGGCCACAATGAGGACATCTATGGCCGCTTGCTAGGATTGGATGGCCCACGATTACAAGAATTGAAAGAACGGGGAGTGATCTAATTGAGAATTGTAGAGGAGAGTAGTCAGTAGTCAGCATGGACGCCTATGCACGAGTGAGTCTTTTCTCGCTACTGACTACTGAATGCTAGCTACTGACTACTTTTTCACTGTTCCACAATCGACAATCCACAATCGATTGTCACCCCTTCACCGGTTCCGGTCGGACAGCTCCGACCTTCTCAGGCTCGGCAAATCGCAAGGGTTCGGCCGACACTCCCAACGCCATAATCAGTGCGGCAAACAGGATCGACCCTGCCGCTGTATAAAACGGTAACGCCCAGTTGCCGGTTGATGATACTTGGTAACCTGCGAGCATCGCCGCAACCATCCCAGCTAAGCTCCCAAACGTACTCATACAGCCCCAGATCGCGCCGAGGTGGCGCGGGCTCATCTCCGTCGGCAAACTCATGTATCCCGCCAGTGCGGAATCATTGAAGAGCCGTGCACACATCAGGAGCACGACACACAGCCACGGAGACTCGACACTCACGCCAAGAACCATAAAGGGAGCACCAATCAGCATACAAATCACCGGCATCTTTTTTCGCGCGATATTCGCACTAAACCCACGGCGCAAGAGCAGGTCAGACACCCATCCTCCAGCAACCGTTCCGACTAACGCGGCCCCAGTTATCGCAGCCCCGAGGTATCCCATCTGGCCGTCCGAGAAACCCCGTCCTTTTACCAAATAAGAAGGCAACCACGACGCCATCAGCCACATGTTATACACCCAAAGTGTGTACGAAATCGCTAACGCCCATACTCTTGGCGAGCGAAGCACCGGCCCCCAGCCGTGATGTTCAGAGACTGGTTTGACACGTTCGGCTTGAATATACGCAAGTTCTTCTGGCGAGACTGAAGGATGTTCCTCCGGCGTCCCGCGCCCATCCCACATCCAGATAAAAGCCCAGACAACGCCAACCGCACCACACAAGTAAAAGACTGCCGGCCATCCATAGGCAACGCTCACTCCTGTCACTAACGGATAGCCCAGCATAATGCCACCGTTCAACGCCGCAGGGATAATCGTCTGTGCACGCGCCAACTCGTGCCGCGGTACCCAGGCGGCGTTTGCAATGCTCATCGCCGGAACAATCGGGGCTTCAAACGCGCCTACCAGCAATCGGAGCACCAGCATCAAATAGAATGAAGAAGCGCCGAGCGGCGTGAGAAATGTGGCAATTGACCACCCCAAACACAAATAGGGAATGAGCTTGCCGCCGAGGCGGTCAGCCACATATCCACCAGGAAGTTGGATGACCATGTAGCCCCACAAGAAGGCGGAAAAGATCACCCCGAAGAGCTGCTCGCTCCATCCCAGCTCACGCATCATCATGGGAGCCGCGATCGAGATATTGGCACGATCAATATGGTTAATCAGTGCCAGTAGAAAGATGAGGCCGACAATACGGTAGCGAACCGGCCCAAACATTTCCCCTCCTTAATGTAGACCGCACTTGGGTGCTCTTGCCTCTAACACGGATACTGCACGAGAACAACAGATAACTGTAGCGGCTGACCCTTCTCCGCCACCGGAATCCTATGCTATAGCAAGACAAGTTACCGGAAACACGCAACCCCAGTAAGGAGGGCACTATGTCTATTAAAGTCGTCGAGCTCCATCACCACGGAATCCGCATTGGCACGTCACAAGAAGATGTCGAGAAGGCACGAAACTTCTATACCGATGTCCTTGGTCTGCACACCGACTCGCATCGTCCCAATATCCCCACGATTCCAGGGTTCTGGATGTATGTCGGCCAAGGCGAACGTACCACTCAAATTCACCTCATGGGTGCAACTGGGAAATCCCCAATGGCCCGGAGTGAAAAAGAAGATCCAACCCTGCCGCATGTCGCGCTCGCTGTCGAAGATATTCAGGCGGCCAAGAAAGAACTCGAAGATCGCGGCCTGTGGCATTGGCAGATCAGAGGTCTTGTCGGCCCCAACTCCGATCAAATCTTCGTGCAGGATCCGTTCGGTAATGTCATCGAACTGCATCAATACGGCTCGTGTACGTGCAATAAAATTTCGATGGGAACAAGTGAAATGCGCAACGGATAAGAGCGGAATGAAAAATTAAAAATGCCAAAGGAAGAATAGGAAAAGGCTATAGGCTCCAAGCTGTAGGCTGCAGGGAGAATACAGATGAATATTCCTTTCAGCCGCAACCCTATTTCTCATTTTTCATTTTTAATTCTTAATTTTTAATTACCCTCAGGGAGGATTCATGGCCGAACAGTACACAGGTCGTCTGCTCTCGTCAGACTCACACATTGTTGAGCCTGCAGATTTGTGGACCACACGCATGGACAAGAAGTGGCGCGATAAAGCCCCACGTATCGCCGCGTTGGATGAAACTGGTGACTACATTGTCATCGATGGTCTCAGACCGCGACCTCTCGCCTTCGAAGGACCGATGCAGGATTTAAAAGCCCAAGGCATGGAGATCCCTGCCCCCAAGGGCTACAAATACTCAGATAACCGCCCAGGCACCTGGGACCCGCACGAGCGCCTAAAAGATCAAGATATCGATGGCGTCTCTGGTGAAGTGATCTATCCTGGTGTCGGACTGACGCTAGTCCGCGCCCCAGATGCCGAATACCTCTACGCCTGTTGCCGCACATATAACGACTGGTTAGCTGAATTCTGCAAACCATATCCAAATCGGCTGAAAGGCGTCGGCATGTTACCTTGCCGTGGGCCGATCGAATGGGCTGTCGCCGAAACCGAGCGCTGCGCAAAATTAGGCTTAGTCAGTGTCATGTTGCCAGCCTGGGTTGATGATCGTCCCTACAATTTGCCGGATTGGGATCCACTGTGGGCGGCAATGCAGGACATGGGCGTGGTTGCCAGCATGCACATCGGCGGGCGTGACCCGTTCGGTCGTGCACATGGACCAGGAGCTGGCGGCATCATCATCGGCATCGTCAAATTTGAGATGAACGATACGTTGCAACGTCTCATTTGGGGAGGCGCGCCAGTACGCTTCCCGAAACTCAAATGGGCGTTGGTCGAAAGCGGCATTGGCTGGATCGGCGCAACGTTAGAATTCATGGACCACTGGTGGGACGATCACAAAGGCTGGATGGACCCACGCTTACCGGAAACGCCGAGCACCTATTTTCACAGACAGTTCTATGCCACGTTTGAAGATGATCGTGCAGGGGTGCTCACGCGTGAGTTGATGGGTGTCGAGAACGTAATGTGGGGATCAGATTATCCTCACACCGAAGGCGTCTGGCCATTCTCGCGTAAGAAGGTCGCGAGTAATTTCGCATCTATTCCTGAAGTCGACACGCGCAAAATCGTCCACGATAACACGGCCAAGCTCTATGGGTTTCCAATGGCATAACAATGAACAAAAACCGGCTATAGGCCACAGGCTATAGAGCTGAACCTGCCCATTCGTCCCTATAGCCTGTGGCCTGAAGCCTTCAGCCTTGTCTTCGCTGTTCATTGATCTGGATTCTGCGTTCCTCATTGTTCTGAAAGCAATTACTCCGTACTTTCAAGCTCCTCTTCCCACGGCAGCGCGTACTTTTTCTTGCTATTACACTCCTTACATGAAGGGACGATATTGCCTTTGGTCGACTTCCCGCCGCGCGCGAGAGGCACAAGATGATCCATTGTGAGGTCTGTTGGTAAAAACTTCTGTTGGCAGTAGTGGCAAACGCCAGGCGCACGTCTACGTTTCCACCACTCAGAACGGCGGAGTTCGCGCGCGCGGTTCTTTTCGTGTTGAATCTCTGCGGTCGTGACGTCGGACAAGAAGGCTTTCATGCTGACAACTGGCTACTGGTTACTTTTTTAGTGCGTTCCCTCTTCTAACTTCTCGACGTGGCGATCTCCCCCTTGTGCCTTGTCGTGGCTGCACTCGTGAGCATCACTTCCTGTTTCGTTCACGGCACTTTGCCCCTGGGCCTCTCCCTTCGCCTCCTTTTTCATACAACAGGCGGCACCAGAGTGAACTTGAGGGTTTTCCTCTTTCGCTTCCTTGTGCATACAACAGGCAGGCTTAGCGTGAGTAGTGTCACTTCCTTCTGTCTTCTGCTCCGCGCCCTGTTCCGCTCTCGCCCAGTTTCCGACGGCCACCACAGAAATGCCCGTCGCCAGCAGAGTTGCCAGAAAAACTTTTGTTAACTTCATACAATTCTCCTTACGATATTCTTTGACCCGGTTGCGCATTCAATGTCCAGTCATACTCAAGATACTGAAGATCTCTACTAAACGATTCCAAGATAGCTTTTTTCTCCTCAGCGACAAAGCGGAGCAGAAATTTGACGACTGTTCCAGATTGTTCGGTGAAATCTTGTGCAAACCACTGGAAGATTGCTGACACTGCCACTCGTCCGACTTCAAAGCGATTCCGCTGGGGATCATTGATAAATTCGCGCGCCGCGTCATCCAGTTGTTGCTCCAGTCGCTCGGCAACATACGCCTCGGGGCGTAGTTTCGGACAACTCGTCGAGGCACACACGATAGTAAAATGAATCCGCGGATCACGAAACGTTGGCCGTAGGATCTCATGCTCGATCTCATCGGGGGTCCGCTTCTTTCCTGCCACCAGGATCGAGTACCAGCTAAACAATCGCTTGCGCGAGAGGAGGCCTTCAGCAGTATAGCCGTTGAGTACTCCCTGAATAATGACGGCGTTATAAGCGTTGATCCAAAAGGCTTTCGCTTCTGTCTCAGACATGCCCTCAACTTTCGTCTCTGCTAACGTCTTCAGATACGCCGCAAAAGTCGGCAGGTCGCGGGCTTGCCAATCGCGATACGCCACCCGTCCGTCTTGGTCAACGTAACGACGCAATAACGTATCCCAGGTTGAGTGATCAACTGCAGCTTTCGCCAGTTGTGGCAGTAACAGTGTCATAAACGCTACGGAAAGAGTAATTCGTAATGGGTGAAACATAAAAAATAGTCAGTAAAAAGGCGATAGACTATAGGCCACAGGCGAAAGGGAAAAACATTTGGCACTCTCGCCATAGGGAGCAGCCCAGAGGCATTCCTGAGCTTTTTCTCCCTACAGTCTGCAGTCTATAGCCTGATTCCTCTTTCCCTTTTCCTTCTTTTATGGTTTTGGTGGTGCGTGCGCCAGCCCAGGCAAAGATACAAAGAGGAGGAGTTATGCGATTTCGAGGAAGGACAGCATTAGTCACAGGTTCAAGTTCCGGTATCGGGCGCGCAACGGCGCTGTTATTCGCCCGTGAAGGTGCAGATGTCGTCATCAATGGCCGCGATGAAAAGAAAATCGCTGCGGTCGTTCGCGAAGTCGAAGCCGTGGGACAGCGCGCGTTAGGCATTCGTGCCAATGTCGGAAGTACAGCCGAAGTGCAGGCGATGGTCGACCGCGCACGCGAAGAGTTTGGTCACCTTGATATTCTGGTCAGTAACGCGGGAGTTTTTCATCACCAGATGTTTTTACAAATGACGGATGAAGAATGGGATGAAGTCCTGAATGTCGATTTGAAAGGCACCTTCAATAGTTGCCGCGCAGTCATCGAGTCGATGATCGCCCAGAAGTGGGGACGGATCATTTGTGTGACGGCGATCTCGGGTCTCACCGGCTATCCCAACATGACGCATATCGCCGCAGCCAAGACGGGTACACACGGCTTTGCTAAGGCACTGGCCGCTGAAGTGGCTCGTTATGGCATTACCGTGAACGTCATCGCCCCAGGGTTGGTCGATACGCCGATTCTCGCCAATATGACCGAAGCTGAACTCGCGAACTTTGCCAAGCAAATTCCCATCGGACGCATTGGCAAAGCCGACGAAATCGCCGAAGCCTGTGCCTACCTTGCTTCTGAGCAGGCAGCATATGTCACGGGACAGATCCTGAATATGAGTGGCGGAGGATTGATCTAAATCAAACCACGAAAGATTCATACCCTCGAGATGTCACCCTGAGTGCAACGAAGGGTCTCGCAGAGGGATTCCGCGCTTCACTGCTCAGAAACACACTCTCAGGCCGAGACGGGCTGGGGGAGGAGCGTGAACCCCAACCGGGCGGCGGTCCGTTTGAGGTGGCGAAGGGTGCGTTGACGCAGGTGTTCATCATAGGCTTCCCAGC
>VGTJ01000177.1 GCA_016874775.1 Deltaproteobacteria bacterium | reverse complement strand
TGAAAGCTCAAGAACTGGGCCAGACCCTGTATGCCGTGCGGGAGAGTTTGTTTAGTCATTACCTTCGCGCTGAACTACAAAACCCTCATGTCACGGCTTGTTAAGGTCCAAAGCGTAAGTCCTGCTATAGTCTCTTTGTGCAGTGGGAGGCAAAGGTTTTCAACTGGCCTAGAGCTTTTTCAGGTTTCGCTTGCTTGTAACTTGAGACTGAAACCTCTATAGCAGCTTGACGAACGTCTGGCTAATCGCAGCCACGGTCACTGGTGCAGAAGGAGAGACTGCATGGTCTTTAGGTACTTTCGCTTGCGCATGTATGCGCTGTTGTCAGGGATTATCGTGTTGTGTACAGCCTGCCTCGCTCCAGGAAAAGCACCGCGCTCTGCGTTTGCACCGGGAAAAAATATCGAGCCCCACCGCGAGCTGTATGGCAATTTACCCCTGAGTTTTGAAGCGAACCATGGCCAGACTGACCCACAGGTCTCGTTTCTTTCTCACGGCCCCGGATACGCCCTGTTTCTCACTGCAACCGAAGCTGTGCTGACGCTAAATGCCAATTCCCCTGTCTCGCCAGCCTCGCCGACCGTTGTTCGCATGCAGGTGTTGGGAGCAAACCTCACGCCACAGGTCGTCGGCACTGAGCAATTGGCAGGCACGGTCAACTATCTGCGGGGCAACGACCCGACGTTATGGCGAACCAACATCCCAACCTACGGCAAGGTTCACTATCACAACGTGTATTCTGGCATTGATTTAGTGTACTACGGCAAACAACGGCAGCTTGAATATGATTTCATTGTCACCCCTGGGGCTGTCCCTGCAGCCATCCGCCTGAGCTTCACTGACAAAATAGGACAACCGTTACAACAAACGCTGGATAACCAGGGCAACCTCCTTCTGCACACGGCGGTCGGAGATGTCCAGGTACACAAACCATTTATCTACCAAGAAGATAACGGCGTACGAACAGAAGTCGCAGGTAGCTACACCCTGCAAGGTTCAACCGTAGGGTTTCAGGTCGCTTCGTACGATACGAGCAAACCGCTCGTCATCGATCCGAAGCTGATTGTCTATTCGACCTTCCTTGGCGGTGATCGTGGAGATTCCGCCTTTGCGATGGCGCTGGATAGCGCCCGCAACGTCTATCTCGCGGGGCAGACCCTCTCTGCCAACTTCCCGCTCTCAACGGACGTTGTTGATCCAACGGTGGACCCCACGAACGGCGATGCCTTTGTGACGAAGCTGAACGATACCGGGACCAAGATACTCTATCCCACCTATCTCGGCGGGGCAGGTGCTGATGTTGCCAAAGCCATCGCAGTTGATGATATCGGCAACGCTTACATCGCTGGAGAAACATTGGCAACAGAGCCCCTCACACTCGATTTCCCGACTACCCCTAACGCTGTCCAACCAACACCAGGAGGCGGCATCTCAGATGCCTTCGTCGCGAAGCTGGATAGTACCGGCAGCACGTTACTGTACTCGACGTACCTTGGCGGCGCTGCGTACGATCGCGCCAATGGCATTGCCATCGACGGCACTGGTAGTGCGTACGTCGCGGGACACACGCCGTCAGACCTTTCTGTCCTTTCTGTCCCAGGCTCAGGAACATACAAACAGTTCGGATCTGGTCCACTCGCACCAAGCAATCCCGCAGCGCTTCCGCATGATGCGTTTGTCATCAAACTCACTGCTGACGGCAGTCAACGCCGATACACTGCGGTCTTTTCTGCCAGAGCCTACGAAGAAGCGACTGCTATTGCGGTCAATAACGTCGGAGTAGCTTATGTTGTCGGGGCTACGTCTTCACGGGATTTTCCGACGACGTCGAATGCGCTACGTACTCGCGGCGTGGATGGGGACAGCAACGCGTTTGTCACCAAGCTCGATGCGACAGGAACCCAATTACGATACTCTACTGAACTCGGCAGTGTTGAAGGCACGATTCTTGACCCGCAGGGAGAAATAGCGCTAGCTGTAGCCATTGACAATGCGGATAATGCGGTCGTCACGGGCGTCACACGCGCGCCAGGCTTTCCGACTTCCGATGCAGCCTTGGTATCACAACTTGATGGAGTACAAGACGGTTTTCTGACTGTCCTGGATGTAAACGCTCCGATCCCCGAAGACGATGAAGAGCTCACTCCGCTGTATTCTACCTATCTGGGCCTAAATAATGCATTGCGAGTAAGTGGCTTAGTCGTTGAGAGCCTGGCCGCTCCCGGTCCTGCCCGTGCTGTCTTGCAAAATCTCTTGGTCTACCTGGTGGGAACTATAGGACCTGCAGAGAGTCCCTCGCTCCCTTCGCGCTGCGCCGTGCAACCAGTCTACGGAGGCGGCCTCTCCGATGCATTTCTGTTGAAAATGGAGGTCAATTTTAAGAAGCCGGACGAGGATGGAGTGGTAGTACCAAATGATTCTGGCATTGGCTACTCAACCTATCTTGGTGGTAGCGAACGAGATGAGGCCCACGGGCTTGCAGTCGATAGTGACGGCAATATGTACATTGCTGGATTTACCCGCTCTGCCTCGTTCCCTACCGCGCCGGGTAGTTTTCAGACAGATCTCAAAGGCGAAGAAGATGCATTCGTCACCAAGATCGACACGCTCTCAAACGCGCCTTGTACAGATTTACGCTTAACGATGACTGATAGCCCCGATCCAGTTCCCGTCGGCGGGACGATTACGTACTCACTCGCAGTTTCTAATTTTGGACCTGACCTCGCAACCAATGTCATCGTCACCAACACACTTCCAGATGGTGTCACTGTAACGAAGGTCACCCCGTCAGTTGGCCAGTGTAGCGGAACCAGCACGATTGTCTGTGATCTTGGTACGATCCCATCGACAAAAACTGAGCAGATCACCATCGTTGGCGTAGCGAAGTCTGCTGGCAACCTGATCAACCGCGCCACAGTCACGGCGTCGAGTCCTGAGGTAGATGAGAATAACAATACTGTGGCAGCAAGTACGACGGTTGTCAGTGGCAACCTGGTGACCGTTACTCTGCATCACGAGGCCAATACAAGCGGCCAGGTTATAAGCAAGCCAGAGGGTATTAGTTGCCCACCAGATTGTAGCGAAGCGTTCCCGCCGGGAACGCCGGTGATCCTTACTGCCACACCTGGAACGACAACGTCCACGTTTCGTGGCTGGGGCGGTGCCTGTGCAGAGGCTAAAACGTCATCGTTTTGTAAATTTACCGTCAGTGGTGCACTCACGGTAGAGGCGAATTTCGCGTTGGCGAACGGTCTCGCCGGAGAATGGGTCAGTGCAACCCAGACTTGTCAAGCAAAAGGAAAGCAGAAACCGCCGCGTTGCCAGGTGAGTGGAACACTGAAAGTGATCAATACAGGAACAGACCGTGCAGCGAAGTTCATCATTCGTTTTTTCTTTGCTGACAGCCCCACGCTCAACGCCGGCTATGTCATACTCAAAGAGAAAAAGATGTCTGGGCTGAACGCAAAGAGTGAGCAGCTTTTCAATGTGGATTTACGGTTACCCTCAGGCGTGAGCAGCAGTGGCAGATTCATTGTCGCGTTTATTGATGCGAACGCCCAAGTGGCAGAAGGCGATGAGGCCGACAATCGTGTGGTCTTTGGGCCGTTGCCCTGAAGAAGAACGAATGGGCGAACGGGCGAGGGGGCGACAGAGAGAATGAATCATCAGTAGTGGGGTGGTCGCGGGTTCTCCCATTCGCTGGTTCGCCCATTGGTTTCCTATCGTCGCGCGTCAGCACCTCCCTCGGTCTCTTCGTTCCGTATCCGTAACCCCACAGGCAGTGATTCATCAAGAATCTGCGCCTGCTCCTTCGTTTCAAGCGGCACAACCTCAAGCACTTGTTTGGCCCAGCGTTCCCCTGACGGGAGCGACGCAAGTTTACTCGCGACTTGTTGTCGTATCTCTTCATCGAGGTCGCGGTTCCGGTCTCCTGTACAGCGCGTCAGTTGTACCACAGCAAAACCGAGCGCTTCAGGATTTCGCCACTCACTACGCAAGATTTGCCCAACCCAGCGCTCGGCCACTTCACGTCGCACCACACAGTTCGCCGGTCCATGAATCAGTGCCCGAGCCCCAATCCGGGCGAACGCCCACACTTCTGGCTCTGAGGCTTTTCCTTTTTCGATGGTACGAAAGAGTTCTTCGCCCAAGTCAGCTTTGGCATCTGGCAGTAATCGCTCACAACTGGCTACGACTTGCCACATCTCGCGCAGTTCCTGTGGTCCCACCTTTGAGCGACCAGCCTTGATCCGATTCTTCAACTTGGGGAGCAACCACGGTGCGATATCGTTATAGAGCACCTGTTGTTGTTGACGACTGAGGCCACTCGCGACTCGCTTCCACAAACTCCACCATTCTGCCCGGCACTGAATGGCATTGTTGTGTACCGGTCCATGTGGATAGAGCTTCCACAGTTGTTGCAAACGCCACTCATCAGTTGTATGGCCAAAACCAGGACGCAAACAGAAGCCAATCAGATTCAGCCATCGGGCCTCATACTCTGGGCTCCGCGCGCGCGCTTTTTCACACTCCCACAAGACGTCCCACAAGCGGCGGATCGCACTCAGTGGCCAGCGATCTTTATTGGTCCCCAAGACCTGCTCAAGTTTCCGCGTGAGGTTCTGAACCGTGACGCCTTCAGTACTAGCGCTCGTGCCAGCAGTAAGCACCGCTCGAATGAGTTGCATGGCCTCTGCCTGAAGCGCCTCATCGATCACATGCTCTTCACTGACAGTTCCTGTCGTCGGCACCGGAGCGACAGTTCCTTCACCACGTAATTGAAACTGGAGTCGCCACCGGTGATTAGTTTGTTGCGCCTCACACCACAATTCCAAGGTACCAATCTCGGTAAACCGAGCAGATACCTGTACAGGGATTTTCACCATGCCAGCCTTCTTACCGAAACGGAGTACAGTCCGAATTGCCGGCAGCGTAGAAACCTCTTCGGCGGAAAGTGTCAGTAGCTGCCCCGGTTGATCAGACATTCGCGTACTCGATGCATACAGCGGAAAACTCACAGGTTGGTTGGCGACAACTTCAAATTCTGGCTCACTGAGGTGCACTTCCTCGCCCTCTTCCATGCCGTGGCGCACCAGGCAGAGGGCTTTCACAGCATCGTGCGGTTCGGCTGCGGTCTGTGTCTGCATATCCACACCGATATAGTAGGCACGTGCACTACCACCACCTATGCGTACCCCTTGCCCACGCCGCACCAAGCCATAATACGCAGCGCCGTACGCAACCGCGAGATCAAGGCTTGTACTCGTCAGCACCGTCGGTCGCCAGTTTTCGTTCGCCGCAGCGAACCACCGCGAGACGATATCAACAATGCGTTCACGAATGACATGCGGTGTCAGCGCCCCACCATTGAACAAAATTGCGTCTGGTCGGCCTGTTGTTTGGGCATGTTGATGAAGAAAGAAGGCCAGATGGCGTGGAATTTCCGCTTCGGTCGCATACGGAAGACCAAACTCTTGCAGTCCCACACGTGCACTCCGTCGCGGGAAATTATCGACGTTAACCACTGGGAAAAACCCCTCAACGATCGTACGTTCAAGCTCATCACGATTGAGTGCGTCACTAAGAGTGCCGCCAACCACAGCGCTACCACGTCCAGCGAGGGTGATAGGTACACTCTGACGATTCGGGTCAGCAAATAAATCTTCTTTCGCCACGCGACAGAGATGCGTGAGCGTGCTCCAGCGTTGAGCATCGAGGCGGCCACCCTTCGCCATCCGAGCCTCGACCTGGCGCGCCAAAGCAATGTCCATGTTGTCGCCACCGAGAAGTAAGTGATCACCAACGGTCACACGTTCAAGCTGCAATTGGGTTTTCCCTTCGGTGACCGCAATCAAACTAAAATCGGTGGTTCCGCCACCGATGTCGCAAACGAGGATCGTATTCCCTGCCCGTAGTTGCCCTTGCCAGGAATCGGTGTGCTTCGCTAGCCAGGCATAGAAGGCAGCCTGTGGTTCTTCTAGCAGCGTGACACGTGTCAACCCGGCTTGCTCAGCAGCCTGCACTGTGAGTTCGCGGGCCACTTCGTCAAATGACGCTGGAACTGTCAAAATGACTTGCTGGGTCTCCAGGGCAAACTGTTTGCCCATGCGCTGATTCCACGCTTCACGGATATGCTGCAGATAGCGAGCAGAAGCTGCGACAGGAGAGAGTTTACTGACTTCCGGTGGTCCACCCCACGGAAGAATCGCCGCGTTGCGTTCGACTCCGGCGTGAGATAACCACGATTTTGCCGAGGACACTAAACGTCCAGGAATACGCGCACCTTGCACTCTGGCAAACTGACCGACGGCGTAATCTCGCTCGTGATCCCACGGCAAGACCAGACTTCCTGCTGGCAAGTCGCGTGGTCCAGGGAGGTAGAGAAACGACGGCAACATCGGCAGTGGTGCCGCAACTGCCTCATTCACTAATTGTGTGACGGGGAAATGCTGTACAGCACGGGATCGCGTCGTATCAACATAGGCCACCGCACAGTTAGTCGTACCAAGATCGATACCGATCAGATAGCGAGAAGCGGCTTCAACAGAAGGCAAATCATCGTGTTCCATCAAACGGTCACCACCCTAGAGCAGTCGAACTTTTACCAGCTCTGAGCGTATCGCAAGCGTTGTCAGAGGACAAAGGGAGGGACGTAATTCAATAGAGAGCGCTAGCTGCCCTCTTCCAGTGACCTTGCCGTCACGTCTCCGACCAGGACAGGCACGATTCGCATCTAAGGCACTTGCTGTTACCGCATAGTTCAGTCGCAGGGAGAGTCAAATATGCTGCTATACATCTCCGGGTGCAGGAACAGAGATGTAGACTATTGGTTATTTCTCTTTTATTTCGACCTGTCTTTCAATGCGCTGAGATTCTCCTAGCGTTGTTTTGCCAAAAACTTGGATAATCACTATTCCCGGTGTGTCAAACCGCAGAGGAATTTGGCGAGTAACCTGCCTCTGAATTAGGGGACACGGTCCGAAACTAAGCGGGGTGCGATTATATGGGTGAATTTCTGCTCTCAAGACGGAAACTTTGACACGAGTTTCCCCAGGTTTGCTTCACCCTCCGTGGAGAGCACTAACCTGGACAACCAACACTTGCGTTACTGACGGCGGCTTCCTATTGAGGAATTCTGTCAAGACAGGGGAATCGACATCCACAGCGACGACTTCCGCCAGATGTTTCATTGAGCAGCCCATCGAACTCCAGCAGAGAAGCCCAACTACCAAACAAACGACAACGGAGGGAATTAACACACGATCTTCTTTCTTAGATGCGACCTGTGACATAAAGCAGCCTCTAAGCGTATCGGTATCCATTTGTAACAATATTCCTTGCTCACCCGCGCTAAATTTAGGAATTCTATCTTAATGAAAAAGTTAATCGCCACAATCCATCTTTGGCTTCAGGAAGATTTGAAAAAGGGAGAAACTATGAATCGTATCTTGTTAACGATACTCATCGCTGTAAGTTTGGGGATCTGGAGCATGCTATTACAAGGTCAAGCTCAGGTCCCTGTTCCTCTTTCGGAGGAAGAACTCGCACGCCGCGCCGATGTGATGAGACGTCATGAGAAAGAGTTAAGGCAAAACCCCGATGTTTTAGGTCTGCTCCCGACCGAGGACAGAATTACCATTGTGACCGATCGCCCCCAAGGAATGCCAAAAGAGATTGAAGGGGTTCCCGTCACAACAATTCCACCACCTCCCACACTGTCTCCCCCTCCCGGCGCCATTGTCCTAAAGCCCAACGGAGTGCGAGAAGAGCTCAAAGCGGGGCAACCTTGTCCAGAGGGGGTTCAGGGAAGAGACAAAATATCGCTGGCGATTTTGCGTGAACCTGGCTCAACCCCAACCGATTCCCAGTGCGATCATGACTCCACCAATCGCTGGAGTTCCCGTTGAAGAAGCGGAAAAGATATTCGAACGCAACTCAGCGAGGATTCGACAAATCCCCGGAGTCACAGGCCTGAGCTTAGGTGGAAACGGCATTGAAATCGAAACCGATCAGCCAGCATTGGTGCCAAACTCAATAGAAGGACTCCCTGTAAAAGTTGTCCCCCCACAAATATATAAGCCACTCACCCATACAGGCAACTTCCCACTGCCCTCATTAGAGGCTCATAAGGATAGGTTTTTTATCCAAGCCACAATTGGTGCGGATTTCCCCTCGTGAGGATCCGCGTGTTCGTCATGCCCGCGCAGGCGGGCATCCAGAAGCTTCACCCCTGAACAATTGCGTATTCCCCTGGATTCCCGCATTCGCGGGAATGACGTCTCGTCTTTTCTCAGCGTAAAAACCTACCCCTAAAAGCTCATTAGAGGGTGGTGTGAAGATAGCAAATGTATTTCTCTACGGCTCACCTCCAACTCCCCAAGTCTCTACTGGAACGATGGCTGGAGTGGTACTGTCGGATGGGAAACCATGGGGAGTAAGTGTCACGCACCTCTTAGCGCGGTGCGTGGCCGCACCACCGTGCCAGGTATGTGATGCGCCGAATGCTTGTACTCCTACAGGAACTCCAGCAGCGAAGTTAAATCAGTGTCCGCACTATCAAGGAGAGGTTATACGCGAAACACCGCAGAACCCCACATCTACCAACACCAGTTCACCATCAACTGTAAACGCCGGTCGTTTTCCGCAGAGAGCCACCAGATCAAATAACTGCTCAAATGCCTCATCGCTCAAAAGAGCAGAAGGGCGAGTTTGTTGAGAAGAAGAAAAGACCGGAGACGTTTGTAGCATAGTCCAAAATGTTCTCACTCAACCTTGTTGACGATTTGACCATAAGAGTCGACATTTCTATGGTCAAGGCGACCTACATGGTGTCTCTACTCTTTGATTGCTTTCTCTATAGTATTTTTTCATCAGACTATACACAAACTCCCGCACGTGGTGTTAGTAAATTTTCGACTTGACACTTGCAGGGGGGGGGGTAAGTGTAAGCGCAGCGAGTAGGAAAACTTCTGTAGGTCTAGAGAGCCCTGTAAGATCACCAAAGGAGGGAGTATAGAGAAATCATAAATAGAGAGCCGCAGTTCAGAAAGGGGTATTTTCCACAGTTTGACAAAGTAACACATAGTGAACAATAAAGGAGGACCTGTGAAAAAGGCACTTGCTGTTACCGCATTCTTAGGAACCTCACTGTTGCTTGCTTACACCGTCGCGCAGCAAGCGACACCGAAAGGAGAACCGCTACAGAAGTTTCACTTGGCCACACCGGGAGTGCCCATTGCTGGAATTCCCCATGATGAAGCGCTCAAAATCCTTTATCGACACGTTCATGAACTATACAAGATCAAAGGGGTAGTTTCTGTCAGTTTTACTGCTGAAGGATTAGTAGTCGAAACCTTCAACTCAGAACTGCTCCCTCCTTCGGTCGAAGGCCTCCCAATCTTTCCGATTCCACCAATCGCCAAGAATGCAGCAGCGGGTCTTCTGGAGCCACTTCCAGCTACTCCGCCCGACCCTGTGCCTCCGGAGGAGCCGCCACAAGTGGCATCAAGCCCAGAACCACCTGACGAACCATGTCCCCCAGGGACGCACCGAGAAGCGCCGCATAGTCGCTGCCGCTTCGATAATCCACCACCGGAAGTGATAGAGGACTCGGGTCCCAGTGACTTGCTCCCTCCTCCGCCGGGAGTCATCGTTTTACGACCAGGGAAAGTCCGAGAGCAAGCGGACTCCTGTCCGGAGAATTTCCAAGAGGTCAAAGTGTACAATAACTGGCGCTTCTGTGTCGACCCACTTCGTCCCGAGCCCATTCCTCCGCTGATGGCACCCCCTATTGCAGGGATTCCATTTGAGGAAGCCCAAGCCATTCACCTCCGTCACGTAGACGAACTCAGCAAGCTTCCAGGTATAGATGCTGTGGGACTCGGTGCCCATGGGATTAACGTCTACACCTACAATCCGGCAGTCGTTCCCAAAGCCGTCGAGGGGTTGCCTATCATTGTGAAGCCTCCGATTGGGCCTGTTTTCTTGCGCGCGCACGGATTATAGCCAGCTAAATTAGACCAAAGACCGTTCGTACACGTGACGCTGAGACGTTGCGACTCTGTCACCCTGAGTGAGACGAAGGGTGACAGGCTGAGCATACCAATCTTTCGTGGAATGATTTAGCCGCCCTCTTCCAGCGACCTTGCTGCTGGCGGGTCGGCCCACTCTTGCAGTTCAGTGAGTGGGATACCGTAGCGAAGTAAAGACTGAGTCAATATCGAGCCTTCAAGTCGCAAAGGAATCGTCCGAAGTGCAATCCCGTGATGTGGGCTCAGAACTGTATGTGAGGTGACTCGATAGGTACGAGTTTCCGTATCAAGCTCGTATCCGGTAGCAAGAGGCAAGCGTATGAGGTCAGGCATGGTAATAAGCCAGAGTTCTCCGACCCCGGCTTGTGCATAGCGAGGCCCCTTTATTGTATGGTCATGCTGTGTTGTTGAGAGTCCGACTTCGATCGCAACCAGCGGAGTGACAACAGGTGAGGTCTCCATATATCGCAGTTCCCGATCGTAAACCGCGATGTCTGGCACGATCGGGTTTTCGTTCGCACTGAGCCGAATGTTCCGTTCTTGATAGACCCAATATCGTCGCGGGCTTTCACGCTGGGCTTGGTCAATCAGCGCATTGGTGACACCTTGCACGATCCCGTTGTGCGCCCCTCCCGGCACCAGCACCAGCACCAGTTCACCGTCGACCGTAAACGCTGGTCGTTTGCCACAGAGTGCAACAAGGTCATACAAGTGCTCAAACGCCTCGTCACTCAAAAGCGCAGAAGGGCGAGTTTCCTGAGAAGAGGGAAATGAAGGAGACAGGGATTGTGGCATAAGCAAAAATGTCTTTACTCAGCCTTCAGCTAGAAAGCCTTCCCTTAATACCGCAGCGACGGCCTTACGGGAAACGCAAGAGTGACCTTATCGATCACAACTTTCTTGTTCTTGAGTTCGATTTGTAACTGCGTCTGAATTTGTGGTGGGTCAGAAAGGAACAGCGGCAAACTCACAGTTGCCCCTTTTACATACTGAATCGTGTGCAGCCAGTCTTCGATCCGCACGTTAAGGTGAACGCGGTCGGGGGCTACCCATTGGTATCCCAGAGGAGCCTGAGTGAGAGATTGGGCATTGCGATTGAGCTGCTCCTGGAGATCTTCCACCAGATCCACATACTCTTGATACTCCTCTTGTGAGAGTGATTGGGGATCACTCGGCAACCCTACAGAACGTTGCGAAGATTGCCCTTCCTCGGCCAAGGCTATCGATACGAAAAAAAGGCTGACTGCGATAAAACTCCCTATGATTGTGCTGACGATCCGAACCATAGGTAACGTATTCGCTTTCATGGCGAGACCTCCGTTCGGGGATGTTGTGCCGATAAATCGTACCACTCTACGGCAGTCGCGCAAGCTGCTGATCGTGGATGCGACGAAAAAGCAGTTGTGCCACGATCGCCCCAATCAACGCGAGGAACATATCCCATTGGGTATCCCACGGATCGCCCTGGGTGCCAAGAAATGCCGTCGCTGCTTCTCCGGTCATCACTGCCGTCCACCATTCGATAAATTCATATGTGGCGCTGAACGCGAGACAGACACAGCACACAAGAAAGAACAGCCATTTCCCTGGCACAAGCGGTGAGCATCGCAAGAGAATTTTACGTGCAATCATGGCAGGAATAAATCCCTGGGCAAAGTGACCAATGCGATCATAGTGATTGCGCGCAAAGCCGAAGAGGTCTTTCATCCAGTAGCCAAGCGGTACTTCTGCGTAAGTGTAATGGCCACCGAGCATCAGAATGAGTGCGTGGACGAAGATCAAACGGTGAACGAGCGGCGTAAAAGGGAAACGGGTAAATGTCGCAAATAGCAGCGGTACGCCAATCAGGATGGGCGCAACTTCCAGCACCCAGGTGAAGCGGTCGTGCGGCTGAATGCCGGACCAGATAAGCAGAATCGTACCAACAACGAGCAGAACGATGAGTTCGCTATTCTTCACTGGTGCTACGCACGTTGAATTCGAGCTTCCACCGGTGGTTTTTATTAAGAAGCAACCAACAAGGGAAGCAGTAAAATGGGAATTAACACATATTCACGCGGCTTCACGCAGCCGTCGCTCGTCGAC
>VGTJ01000176.1 GCA_016874775.1 Deltaproteobacteria bacterium | reverse complement strand
CCTTCCTGCCCCAGCGGACCTTCCTGGGAGGAGAACCTATGGGGTGCGTGACGGGCCTGCACGCCGGATCGCTCCGAAGCTTTTCGGGTCGCACGGCCAGCGGCCGTGGTTTCAGCTAGGAATGAAAAAACCAGATTGTCTGAATACTCGGCCACCGATCAATCTCGGCTGCGAATTGTTGCAGTAACGCAAGATCGATAAATTGAAATTTCTTCGGCTCCACAGAAGCATTGGAAGTCACCGGACACATGGGACAGACAAAATTGCATCCACGCACCAATTCAATACCAATGGTTCTAGGAGAGAAGAGAGGCGTCATCGTGTAAAGACTAGGGGCTGTTTGATTTCAGCGCAACTTTGTTGGGATTAGGACGCCAATACAATCGGTGAGAGCACTTTCTGTTGAAGCCATTCAGAGAGATCATGCAGGCTCTGAGCATTGAGTTCATGACCCATTTCATACTCACAATAGGTCACAGGAATACGGAGGTCGCGCAGCTGTTCTGACGACTGCCGTGCTTTATCGACCCCCACCACTTCATCACGACTCCCGTGTTGGATCAGCACTGGCAATTGTTCTGTCGCAGGCACATCAGGCAGAACCGACAGTAAATCTTGCGGCAACCACGAACTGAGGGAAGCAAGACCTGCAAAGCGCTCCGGCTCACCAAGACCTAAGCTGTACGCCATTACCCCGCCCTGACTGAATCCCAGCACCGCGAGCTTTTTGTTATCGATCGAATATCGCTTCAGCGCATCGTCGAGAAAGGCGCGCAGTGCTTCACGGGCATGTAGCACTGCCTGTACGTTAAGCGGCCCTCCCAAGGTGAGGGGAAACCAGCCATAGCCAACCGCAGCCCCACCCAGAGGTACTTGAACAGGTCCTTGTGGGCAGATGACAAGAAACTGTCCACCGCAAATGTATGGAGCCAGTCCTAACAAATCGAGCGCATTCGCCCCCCAGCCATGCAGCGTCAGTAATGTTGGGTGTGGCCCCTTGCCCGGAGGTTCAAAAATTGTATGGATAAGATTCATGTGCTTCCTCTCCTTACCCGGCAGGGCACTGCTATCCGAAAAGCAGACAAGAAGCAAGAAAAAGGCTAACTTTTTTCATTTCGTAAGTTCTAAAATTCCTCCGTCAAGTGACGATTCTCCTCTCGACCCCGAAGAAAGGACACCTATGGACATCACTGCCCTTCTTACCTTTGCCTCACAATCAGGAGCCTCAGATGTGCACCTCAGCAGTGGGGAGCCGCCAATGATTCGCATGCACGGCGATATGAAGAAACTTGACCATCCCGCATTGACGCGCGAACAAGTCCACCAGATGGTGTACGACATCATGAACGACAGCCAGCGTAAGCATTTTGAAGAACATCTGGAACTGGACTTCTCGTTCGATATGGGACAGATCGGGCGCTTCCGTGTCAACGTCTTCATGCAGCAACGCGGCGAAGGTGTCGTCTTTCGAACCATTCCAAGCAAGATTCTCTCAACTGAAGAACTTGGTCTTCCTCCAATTCTGAAAAAACTGACCGACAAGGAAAAGGGGCTGATTCTAGTAACAGGTCCGACCGGCTCCGGTAAATCGACTACCCTCGCCGCCATGGTCGATTACATCAACAGTACGTTTGAGGGGCATATCATTACCATTGAAGACCCCATCGAATTTACCCATCGCTCAAAAAAATGTCTGGTCAATCAACGCGAACTTGGCGCCCATACCTACTCGTTCGCCAACGCACTCAAAGCGGTGTTACGTGAAGATCCAGACGTGATTCTGGTCGGTGAAATGCGTGACCTTGAAACCATTCAGCTTGCCATCACTGCTGCGGAAACTGGTCACTTAGTGTTTGGCACCCTCCATTCACCGAGTGCACCTGGCACGGTTGAGCGCGTGGTTGACGTTTTCCCTGCCGGACAACAGGCGCAGATTCGTACACAATTTGCTGAAGCTATTGAAGCGGTCATTACACAGACGCTGTGCAAAAAGAAAGGTGGAGGTCGAGCGGCAGCATTAGAAATCCTCGTTGCCACTACTGCAGTACGGAACCTCATTCGTGAAGGGAAAACGCACCAAATTCCCTCAGCCATGCAGGTTGGTCAGAAGGAAGGCATGCAGACAATGGACATGGCCCTGATCGACCTTGCCAATCGTGGAGTTATCACTCGTGAAGAAGCACAAGCAAAAAGTATGACCCCAAACCTCTTTGCCCAGATAGCACAACCAGGCAGTAAAGTTGCAGGCATGGGACGTTAACCAATTATAGACAGCAGCGTGAATGCGGAGGAATCATGAATTTCCAGGATTTTCTACAGGTCATGGTCGAACGCAGCGCGTCAGATATTTACTTCACCGTGTATAGTCCACCGATGTATCGAATCGAAGGCATCACACAGCCGATCGGCGATTATCGGTTTGGACCACAAGACTTAGAAGCGCTCGCTCGATTATGAGTGAGCGACAATGGCATGAGTTTGTCGAGCAACGCGAGATGAACCTCGCTGTGTCTATCTCCAAACTGAGCCGCTTTCGTGTCAATGTTTTCTGGCAACGTGGCTCGGTTGCGATGGTCGTTCGCAGAATCGTCGTCGAAATCCCAACGGTCGAACAGCTTGGACTACCGAATATCCTCAAGGATATCATTATGACCAAGCGGGGACTGATCTTGATCGTCGGTGCAACCGGCTCAGGAAAATCAACCTCTCTTGCCGCCATGATCAATCATCGGAATTCGACGAGCCCCGGTCATATCGTTACAGTCGAAGATCCCATTGAATATGTTCACCCCCATAAGCAGTCGATCATCAACCAACGAGAAGTTGGGTTCGATACCCACACCTTCCAGGCGGCACTCAAGAGTGCCATGCGACAAGCACCAGATGTGATTCTTATCGGTGAAATTCGTGACACAGAGACAATGGAAGCGGCAATTACCTTTGCTGATACAGGTCACTTGTGTCTGGCAACCCTACACTCGACGAATGCGAACCAAGCGTTTGAACGTATTCTCAACTTCTTTCCTGAGACTCGACATCCGCAGATTCTGTTGCAACTCTCTTTGAACATGCGTGCGATCGTCTCGCAACGGTTAGTTATTGGCAAGACAAGGAAACGAGTCGCTGCTCTGGAAATTATGATGGATACTCCACGTGTAAAAGAACTCATCCAACGTGGAGAAGTCGGCATTATTAAAGAAGCGATGGAACAAAGCGCGCAGGAAGGTTGTCAGACGTTCGACATGGCGCTGTACGATTTATATAACTCGGGAAAAATTGATCTTGAGCAAGCCCTCAGTAATGCTGACAGTGTTAATCACTTGCGACTGAAAATTAAAGTGGCCGAAACCAAAGAAGCCGCCAACGGTGGAAAGACAGACGCTGGCGCGTTCCGCATTGAGGGTGCTCAGGGGCAACAACGGCGCTTCGAGCGATTGTAGTCTACGCTTCCGAATGCGCGCTGCAGATTCCCCCAAGAGCGGGCGCCCAATCTGGCGTCCGCTTTTTTATCTTGAGCGAGCGTTTGCAGCGAGAATCGCTTCTGCCAACCAAAAATCATCGGGGGTCGTAATCTTGAAATTTCGCGGGGACCCGACAACGACTTTGACAGGACTTCCACTCCACTCTAACAATGCCGCATCGTCAGTAACGGTGACGCCTTGAGATAGCGCTCGTGCATGCGCTTCGCGAATTAGTGGCACACGAAAAGTTTGTGGTGTCTGAGCAAGCCACAGTTGTTGTCGTGGCATTGTTTCCACTACTATTCCATCGTCAGTAACTCGCTTTATCGTGTCGCGTGCCGGGATAGCAACAAGCGCACCTCCATGTTCCATAGCAGCCTGAATGCTCGCTTCCAGAGTTGCAGGATCAAGAAACGGACGGGCAGCGTCGTGGATCGCAACAATTGCACTCTCGACATCAAGTGCAGCTAGCCCACAACGAACTGAATCCTGTCGCTCAGCACCACCGTGAACCAGTACGATCGGAACGCGGAAGGGGCCATAAGTTCGCAAGATCTCTTGGCACAGAGACTCGCGTTCAGGAGCAATGACAAGAATAATTTTACGGACCAGAGGAGAACACGCTACGGCTCGTAACGTGTGGATGATTAAAGGAATACCGGCAAGAGAGAGAAAGGGCTTGGGTAGAGCGGCTCCCATTCTTTCTCCTTTGCCGGCAGCGACTATGACAACGTCGGCCTGCATAGCGACGATGGATGGCGGTCTGCTAAGCCCTTCTGGAATCAAAACACAAAAAGTTAGTGGGTAAAAATACTCTTTAAATCTTCGAGAATTTTTTCTTCCGGATGGGCACTCGCAAGAGCAAGTTCTTTAACGAGAAGGTTACGAGCCGTATCAAGCATCTTTCGTTCGCCAAAAGACAATTCTTTGTCAGCTTTCAGGACAAAAAGATCTCGCAAGACTTTGGCAATTTCAATTACCGAGCCTGTTTTGATACGTTCAGAATATTCACGATACCGCCGATTCCAGGTCTGTTGATCAACTTCCACTTTCTTGGTGCGGAGAATGCGGTACACCTTATTGACCATATCTTTGCTAATGATGGGACGAAGACCAGCCGTTGCCACGTTCTCCGTCGGAATCATGATGGTCATTTCGCTTTCAAGAATTCGCAGCATATAGAACTTACGCTGCAACCCAGAGACGTTTTTTGCCTGTAAGCCTTCTATTACTCCAACGCCGTGACCAGGGTATACAACCTTTTCTCCGGCTCTGAACATAGGCTCCCTCCTTACAGGCGTAAAAATTGTTCGTGGATCTTAGCCAACCGACCAAAAGTCGTCAATGCCGTAAGTATCTGAAAAAACTAGTCTTTTTTATTAAAAAAACTGAAAAACACAAGCCTTTCCTATAGCTTGGAGGGGCAAGATTCATGATTTACTAGAAGATTATCTGCCTACACAGATTTCCTAACACTTATTTGAGAAAGACATAGAAAATCTAATAGTCAGTAAAAAGAGCCTTGGTAGTGACAGACGCGTGCACTACTGGTGGTCAATATTCTGTGGTTATCAAGCGAACCATGAGCAGGGCATCTTCGCCATTTTCGTAATAGCGCGTCCTCACACTCACTTCCTGAAAGCCAAAGTTCCTATACAGCGCAAGAGCAGTCTGATTACTGCGCCGTACTTCAAGGCTCAATGAGCGAATTCCACGAGTTTTCGCTTCGTCGATAACATGTTCAATCAACGTCTTCCCGAGTCCACATCCACGATATTCTGGGAGAACGACAACATTGACGATCTGTCCGTCTTCATGAATAAACCATACACAGACGTACCCAAGAGCCGCCCCCTCTTCCTCTAGTATCCAGAGGTGGCTATAGGGATTTGTGAATTCATTATAGAACGCCGATTCCGTCCAAGGATGCAGAGACGACGCCCGCTCAATTCTCATCATGGATGGGATATCAATTTCTGTCGCACGGCGGAGAGTCATTTTCTGTTGACTCTGTTGCTCTCTCATTTTGCAGCTTTTGTAGTCCTTCAGCGTACGAGAAAATTATTGATAAGGTCTCAATTTTCCTCTTGACAATGGGACTTCGACTGATCCATAAGGTAGGATAAAATCTATTACCGGTCAGACCACCGGAAAAAGGAGTTTTTTATGAGACGCTGGAGGGCCTACTTCTTTACCTCTGCACTCGCAGCGGGACTTACTGTTTCACCATTTGCCTGGGGGCAACAACAAGCACCGAAACCTGCTACGCCTCCACCCCCTGTTGCTGCAGCTCCAGCAGCAACACTCATCAACATTAATAGTGCTGACGAAGCAACGCTCATGTCGGTTAAAGGAATCGGAAAAACGCGAGCAAAGGCAATTGTCGAGTATCGACAAAAGAATGGCCCATTCAAATCGATCGATGATTTAACCAAGATCAAAGGCATTAAAACTAAGTCATTACTGAAGTTTCGGAGCCAACTCACCATTTAGCTAACTGATAGTGAAAACATAAAAAAGGAGACCTCACGGTCTCCTTTTTTATTTTCACCGAGCAAGAACGGCGCGAGGTTTCTCTTCCAGTTTTTCTACCTTGACGTTAGCGGTTGGCGGATGAGCAGGAATGTCTCGCACAATCTCTTGGAGTTTTTGTTGAATACGATCGAGTATCTGAGAAAAAGGAATACACTCAAGCACAATCCGGCATGTCCGCTCATCACGGAGCTGAGTGAAGTGCATACCATAGACAATCCCCAAATCACGTAGAAACGGGATCATGGGTTGCTTTATCTCTCGCATTCGTTCTGCCGAAAGACGTGTACAGTCCGTCAGGAAGTGGGTATGGATCCACGTTTCTTCTCGTCCAACGACTTTCATACAACCAACCTGATCATAATGAGCAACACCCAACTCTTCTACTTTTGGGTCGCCGCCTTCTGGTCACACTCTGCTCTACACTGCTTCGAGAAATCGTCAGCCTGTGTGTTACACGTGCTCATCTGGTCGAACTTTTGTTCAGCTGCAAGTTTGTCACTGCATTCTTTGAACATTTTTTCTGATGTGGTTTTGCACTCATTGCGACATGCCGTCAGCGCATCCGGCGGCGGTGGTTTTGGTGGTTCTTTCTCTTGTTTACAGGCAGATAGCCCAAGGAGCCCGACCATAAGCATCACTCCCGCTCGTGCTTGCCAACTCTTCATTCTCTCCCCCCTTACATATCTTCGTTGGATACAACCCGCTCGTGAGATTACGCGGGCCAAATTACTCCTTTGCTCTCATAGCATTGACACTTGCACTCGAAAAGACGGGCATGGTAACACTCTCTTGCACGAGCAGATAACATAAGTTTTCGTGCGCATCGCATTCGGATATCACCATTTTATGGAGACGCTAGAAAAAGAATCAGCTCTTGAGGCAAAGTTACCCCTATTGCCACCGAGCCCAGGCGTCTACCTCTTCAAAAACACCTCTGGGGAAGTGATTTATGTTGGCAAGGCCAAGAACCTACGCACTCGCGTACGCCAGTACGCTCGTGGCGGCGACGGTCGTGTCCAGATTCGTTTCCTTCTCGCTCAGCTTGCCGATGTTGAGGTGCTGATCACTAGTAGTGAAAAAGAGGCCTTGTTACTGGAAAACACCCTCATCAAGCAACATTGGCCACGGTATAACATCCGTCTCAAAGACGACAAGTCGTATTGGCATGTGAAAGTGACCACCCAAGACTCCTGGCCACGGTTGTTTTTAACTCGTCACATCGTCAAAGACGGCAGCAAGTATCTTGGACCATTTCATGCCAGCTCCGCGGTACAGGAAACATTAGAGATCATCCGCAAAACGTTTCCTCTTCGTACGTGCTCGGATACCGTCTTTCGTAATCGCACGCGCCCCTGTTTAGAGTACCAGATCAAACGTTGCCTGGCCCCATGCACGCTTCCCGTTGCACCAGAGGATTATCAACGCCAGTTAAAGAATGCGCTATTGCTCCTTGAAGGCAAGAATACTGAGCTCATCGATCAACTCAGTACGCGGATGCACGCTGCGGCCGAGGCCTTGCGATTCGAGGAAGCTGCTCTCCTACGTGATCAGATTCAGGCGATCACTCAGACTGGCGAAAAACAAAAAGTCGCAACTCCGCTCGGATACGATCAAGACATTTTCGGCTTGTACCGTGAGGGAGGGGCTATTGAGGTGCAGGTTCTCTTCGTACGTTCCGGTGCTCTCGTTGGTAATCAAGAGTACAGCTTTGACGACAATGAGTTCCCGGATGAAGAAGTCTTAGCCGAGCTGCTGAGTCAATTTTACCAAGGTGAACGCTTTATCCCGGACGAAATTCTTCTGCCAGTCGAGTTAGAAGACGCCGAAGTGCGCGAAGAGATTCTCCGTGAACGGAAAGGGAAAAAAGTCGAGACCCTGTGCCCACAGCGTGGCGATAAAATTCGTCTGCTCGATATGGCTCGTGAAAATGCGCAGCAAAGCTACACTGAGAAACGTCACACCACAGAACAAAAGGAAAAAACGATCGATCAACTACGCCGGGCATTACACTTGCGGAACGCACCGAAACGTATTGAGTGCTTTGATATCTCGAACATTCAAGGCAACCTCGCCGTTGGTTCGATGGTTGTCTTCAACGAGGCAACGCCAGAGAAAAGTCGCTATCGTCGCTTTCGTATCAAGACCGTCGAAGGGGCAGATGATTTCGGCATGATGTACGAGGTGTTAATGCGCCGCTACCGCCGCGCCCTAGAAGAACACGATCTCCCTGATTTGCTGATGGTGGACGGAGGGAAAGGGCAACTCGGGGTTGCGGTTGAGGTATTCCGTGAACTCAACATTACTGAGGTGGATCTCATCGGCCTTGCCAAGATGCGAACCGAGCGCGATCCATTCGCCGAAGAAATCGAGCACTCTGCTGAACGGGTTTTCCTTCCCGGGCGCAAGAACCCAATCATCTTGAAGCCTAACTCTACCGCTCTCTTTCTTCTCCAACAACTTCGCGATGAAGCGCACCGTTTCGCTATCACCTATCACCGCCAATTACGGGCCAAGGAACGCTTAAGTTCACCCCTTGAGAGTGTTCCTGGTATCGGTCCGACTCGGCGCAAAGCTCTCCTTCGCCACTTCGGGAGTATGAAACGCCTTCAGACAGCGACAGTCGAAGAGTTACAACAAGTACCAGGAATGACAACTGCGCTCGCCGAAGCTGTTTTCCAATGGAACCTCCAGAGAATGAGGAGCAACGTAGATTCATCACTATCTGATCAATACCTGCAAGAATGACAACCTCCTCTTCTCCCTCTCCTTCTCTTCCTCCTTCCCCCCTCTTGCCGTACCGCCACGGACAGCTGTTTTTTCTCGTCGCTGCGTGTCTGGGTGGGCAAGTCAGTGCCGCCTATAACTGGTCTATCCCGTTCCTCTTGTGGATAGGAGGGAGTAGCCTGCTAGTCTATTGCCTTTGGCGGTTTGCTTCTCACCGTATCGGGTTTATCACTCTCTGTTCTATTTCCCTGTGCACCTTTACCCATATTTCACTGCAGCGTGCATTGCATCCAAACTTTCCGCCTCACCATCTCCGTCATCTTCCTCTTCCGCAGGAGGTCACAATCGAGGGCTGGCTTTTTCGTGAACCAGAGCGGTTTCCTCATCGTGGGCGCCTTTATCTCGACACGTGGCGAGTGCGAACAGCGACTTCGGAATCTCTAGCAACAGGAAAAATTCTTCTCACCGTGCGGTCTCTTTCAGGGTCCTGGCGGTACGGTGACATCGTACGAGTTCCGCTCAAACTGCGCGTACCCCGTAATTTCCGTACACCCGGCGGCTGTGACTACGAGGGCTATCTTGCTCGTCATAATATCTACCTCACCGCTTTCCTCTGGGATGACCACACCATCGAACGCATTGGCGCCACCCCACATTCTCTTCAGCATCGAATTAAGGAATGGCGGAGAATCCTCGGAGCTTTTTTCTCCACTCACTTAGATTCACAAACCGCTGCGGTTTTACGGGCGCTTATTCTTGGAGATCAAGGGCTCATCGACAATGACCTTCGCGAGGCGTTTACTCAGGCAGGAGTGACTCACGTCTTATCCATTTCCGGCCTCCATATTGCGCTCGTTGCGGCCACAGCCTATGGCAGTTGGTGGTGGGTTTTAAGTCGGAGTCGCTGGCTCTTGCTGTCTCTGACGATGCCAAAACTTGCCGCATTCTTAACCTTCCCTCCAGTTCTTTTCTATGCGGCACTGGCTGGCGGAAGCATTGCTACCTGGCGCTCTGTCATTATGGTCTTCGTCTATCTGCTTGTGCCCTTCGTTAACCGCCGAGCGGATATTTATCGTAGCCTCGCATTTGCTGCGCTTGTCATTGCGGTTGTGGAACCGGGTGTCGTTCTCGATATTTCCTTTCAGCTATCATTCGTTTCGGTCCTCAGTATTGTCCTTGGAACAGATCAGCTCTTTTCTTGGAGGAACGAAAAAAAGCCCCTTTCCGCTGTGCAAGACGTTCCACTGTATGAGAAGCTTCTTCGTTGGGGAGCCCTCTATAGTGGTATCTCCTTCTTTGCTCTGCTCGGCACTGCCCCACTTACAGCTTTTCATTTTAATCAGATTTCGCTAGCTGGCCTCATCGCCAACGTCGTTATTGTTCCGCTCCTTGGCAGCACCGCCGTGGTTTTTGGTCTTCTCACTGTCGTTGGTTTTTTCCTCGATTCTCGTCTCGCCGCTATTTTTCTTTGGCTTGCCGGACTTGTCACTCATATTGGCAATGAGATCGTCAAGTGGTTCGCAACACTGCCCGCTGCCTCGTTTCATGTAGTCACTCCCAGTGAAATAGAACTCTGCCTTGTCTACGCGCTCCTGTTCTGCGCCCTCTGCCGTTCTCTGTTTTCCCCGTTGCTCTTTCGCAGTCTGGTTGCTGTTCTCGTGGGAGGACTTCTCGCTGACACGGTGTGGTGGACTTCGCATCGCTACTTTCATCACACCCTGCGAGCCTCTTTTCTCGATGTCGGTCAAGGAGATGCCACAGTGGTTGAATTGCCCGATGGGCAAGTGATGCTCATCGATGGTGGTGGGTTCGCAAGCCAGGACTTCGATACAGGTGAGGCTGTCATTGCACCATTTTTATGGCGTCGAAAAATCGGACACGTTGATATCGTCGTCATGAGTCACCCTCAACTCGATCACTATGGAGGTCTGCTCTATATTGCAGAACATTTTTCTCCCAGAGAGTTCTGGTTTAACGGTGAACAAGCCCACGGGGCACGGTTCAATAAACTCATGGAAATTGTAAACCGTAAGGGGATTCAACTGCGTTCCCTCTGTCGTGAGACTCAACCTCCCGTCCAACGGGACGTCTCAATCCAGGTTCTCCACCCTCCCTGTAATAGCAATCTGGGTACGAATAACGCTTCGCTCGTCCTGCGTCTCAGTTACGGAACCACAGATATATTGTTTACTGGGGATATAGAAAAAGAAGGAGAGGCTGTTCTACTAGCTACCGAAAAAGCGCTTCCGAGCGAAATTGTGAAAGTTCCCCACCACGGAAGCCGAACCTCAAGTTCCCCTGGGTTTGTCAGTGCCGTTGCACCAGCGGTCGCTATTGCTTCAGTCGGCGTAGATAATCGCTTCCGATTTCCAGCGCAAGAAGTTTCCCAACGATACCAAAACCAGGGAAGTACATGGTTACGCACGGATCGGGAGGGAACAGTGACGGTCATCAGTAATGGGCGCGGATATCGCCTGTTTACAACTCAGCCGACCGTATTACCACCCTGGACGGAGCCGTGATGGAGAGACGTATCGTTCAGGAGTCTCCCGATAAATGTCACTATTTTTCTTTTTTCTTAGGTGAAACGCGAGAAGCACCATGTCGCAGAATTGCTTTCGCCACTTCAGTGGCAGAAACCTGGTACGTCCCTTGTGAGATTTGTTCGCGGATGCGGGAAATTTTTTCTGTTCGCAAAAATCCTCTCGTTTCCGAGCGAGCAACTTGAGATTCCTTGCGCTCAACCGGCAAAGCTGCAGTCGTTGTGACGTTTTGTCCTTGCTGTCTTTTCTGTGCCGGCATCCCCTCCTCCAAGGGATGATTCCCGTAGTATCGTGGGAATCACGTCGATAAAGTAGGAAGGAATTATGACATCTACTGCCACATATGGAAAGACCGTTGTTGTTACTTCGTGCGCCAGCCTATTATCTCGGCATGGCTGAGAGAATCTTTAGAACGGCTCTTTTTGTTGTTGCATTGGGCCCGGTAGACAAAACACTCACAGCGACCCAAGGGACAAGAGGGAACAGACAAATTCCCTACCCGAGAGCACCCAGCTGGGACACTCTCGGGTAGAAAATAAGGGACGGACCAATCATCGGGGAGGAGGGCAAGAGCGATCGTGTTTTTACGCAGCACGCAGGAGGTTGCTAGACGATGTCGTACGTCTCTCTGTGGGTGTTGATTTTTCTTCCTTGGCGCCAAGCGCGCCCTGCAACCGTGTCACTGCTTGCGTATGGATTTGACAAATTCGCCCCTCGGTTAACCCGAGAATCTCTCCGATCTCTCTAAGAGTGAGTTCTTCGTGGTAATACAGCGTGACAACTAAGGCGGTGGCAGGAAACAACTTACCGCAATAGTGATTGACCGGAGTGGAGAGCCTCTGCACAAGAGCAGGGATGAGAGACGAGACCATTGTGTGCTGGCTTCGGTCTAAGTATCGAAGTCT
>VGTJ01000175.1 GCA_016874775.1 Deltaproteobacteria bacterium | reverse complement strand
GTCGCCCGCGTTCATCCAGCTCTTCGACCAGACTTCGATACTTAGACCGAAGCCAGCACACAATGGTCTCGTCTCTCATCCCTGCTCTTGTGCAGAGGCTCTCCACTCCGGTCAATCACTATTGCGGTAAGTTGTTTCCTGCCACCGCCTTAGTATACTTTAGGTGGTCACCGGAGAGACCGTAGCGTGCGCCGTGCGCACGGGAATCAACGCTGGCAAGCGCATCGTGCGCACAGCACCCCCTACCCCAACTGTACGAATGTTCCTTGGTCCGAGTCCGCGTGATCGGTAGGACGGGTTCCACCTGTCGCCGGAGGATAAGTCACTTGGAGTTAGTTACTCGACTCACCTGACAGCAGGTGCATGGATTCCTTTTCCGCAGTAAAAAACGCCAGCCGCAACGATGAAGTGGAACGCACAAGAGGGGCAGTGCTGTCGCTGTTATTTTCCAGGTCAATCACAAACCGTTACTTGCGCCAAAAGTCTTCGCTTTCACAAGGGTCCTTTTCTCTGGTCAAAATTGAGCCTTGCCACTTTCGATGATTCGCGCGATAACGCACATATGCCACATGATCTTGTTGCCCTCTTCCTCCTCACTGGCTCCCTCAACGTCGTCACCATTGCGACAGTCATGTATTGCGGATTTCCTCGATCAGAGACCCGTTTCACGTTGGTCGTGACGTTGCTCCTGACATATGCTTTGCTCACCCTGGCGCCGTTAGTCTTTCTTCCCTTGCGATGACGTTGGGAATACCCCGTCGTAAGTCGAAAAGCTCAAATGAAACGAGCCTGGGGATACCAGGCTCGTTCGTGCCAAACGAATGCGACAGTGGGGATGCAACGTTATCTGCGGTGTAGGCTCTGCGGGCCAACAGATAATTTCAGTCGATCGAGGACATCCATGCCAAGCAAGACAAGTCCAGGTTGAGGGCCAACTAACACGCGCAAGTCGGTTATTTCCTCATCTCCTAACCGCAGGGTCGGCAGACGACCAATCCAACTCTTAGTGACACCGTTTACTCCTCGCAGAGTTGCTTCTTCGACATGTTCGAGTTCGAGTTCTTTCGCAGTCTCTTGGTCCACAAGAGAAATTTGCGCACCAGTATCGACCAGCATCAACACATCACGGGTTCCGCAGCCCCCATCAAGCTGTGCGCGAACAAACTTTTGCGATGGACGGTCAGCAAAGGTGACAAGCGGGATCTCGTCGCTCCCTTTGCCCTTTTGCATGGATGAGCGAGGCTGCGTAGCCAGCGTCTTAGCTCGACCAAAATCCTGAGGCGAGCTAACGGAATCAGAAAAGTGCGTCACCCCATTCTTATCGGTCCAGGTGTAGATCTTTCCCTGTGTCCACGCAGGACTGGCCGCAAGGACCACAAACGTAGCTGTGAGAACGAGTTGGTTCCAGCGGAAAACGAAACGGGCAGGAAAATTCACTATCTGTCGCATGCGTCCGGACATAATCTCCTCGATATCCCCACCGTATAGCCTCTCTGTCCTCCATCAATCGGCAAGCTGGCCCATCACTTAAACTGCAGGACAGGAACACGGGAGCAGAGGAGCATGCGCTGCCCGCCCTCGCTAACAGATTGATTCCCCCCTACTTTGTATCGTACGAGCTTGCCTTAAGGCAAATCCGCCCCCCTCCTACGCCAGAACCCAAGGGGGGTTGCTTTTTTGTCCGGCTCAACCTGTGAGGCGTCGAGCCGCACGCTTGCTCGCGGTCCCCTTGTGTTTGCACCGAAAGGCCGGTAAGGCCGGGAAACACTCGTTGGAGGAAGGAGGCCTTTGTCTATGGCTGGTTGCCTGACAGGTATCCGCGTGCTCGATTTTTCGATTGTCGTGCAAGGTCCGCAGTGTGCCGTCATGTTGGCCGACCTCGGCGCTGATGTGATCAAGGTTGAACAACGTAGGTCTGGTGATATTGCCCGCGGTATTCCTATCTCTACCAGTGATCGACGCAGTGGGTACTTTTATGCCCTCAATCGCGGCAAGCGCAGCGTGACCCTCGACATCACTCGCCCACAAGGACTCGCGATCGCCCACAAACTGCTCGAAAAAGCGGATGTCATGATGAGTTCATTTCGCCCAGGCGTCCTCGACCGCCTCGGCCTAGGATACGAAGCGTGTGTTGCGATCAATCCACGCCTGATTTATGCAACCGCCTCCGCACTCGGCCCCAAAGGTCCAGATGCGGAACGTCCTGGAGTCGACCTCGTGGCACAAGCGATGGGAGGGCTCATCTCAACAATCGGCCAAGACAATGAGTTTCCTTCACCAGTTGGCGCAGTCATTGGTGATAGTGCAGGAGGGCAGAATCTCTGTATTGGTATTCTTGCTGCACTCTTTGCTCGTACACACACTGGTCGTGGACAGCGAGTCGACGCTTCACTCATTGGCGGGCAGATCTGGGCTCAAGCAGGAGAATTGTCATATCAGCTCCTTGGTGGTGTCACTCCAGGTCGGGCCAATCGTGGCCATGCGGCGCTCCCCATTCTTTATCGCGTGTTTCGCACTGCCGACGGCTATATGGTTATCGCTGGAGTGAATGACAACGAATGGCCGGCGTTCGTACGCGCCATTGAACGTCCAGAGCTTGAGCACGATCCGCGTTTCGCAAATCTCCAGTTACGCGCGGTCAACATGGCTGCGCTTCTAGCCGTTCTCGATCCACTATTCGCGACCCGTAGGACTGCCGAGTGGTGCAAACGCATGAAGGCGGCTGACCAACGTTTTGGTCCGGTCAACAGCTATGCCGACGTTGCGAACTATGACCAGCTCTACGCCAATGGCTATCTCCGTATCGTCAATCACCCGGAATGGGGGCCAACGAAATCGATTGGCAACCCAATCTCTCTGAGTGAGACACCAGCCGCGCCCGGCGATTGGGCACCAGAATTGGGGCAACACACAGAGGAAGTACTCGTTGATGCTGGGTATACGTGGGACCAGATCGAGCAACTCAGAACACAGGAAATCATCTAAAAAGGCTTTAGGCTTTAGGGAAAACTCTTCCGTAGTTGTTTGTGATGCTACGCCATGCGCTGGGACGAATGTCCCCCTTGGAGCCTGAAGCCTTTAACCTATAGCCTGGGTTGTTAAAAACTCCTGCACGACCTTCACCAATCCGTCAGGGTTATCGAGCATCACATGATGATAAGAGTTCTTCACCTCGGTCCAGCGGGCATGGGGAAGACCACCCACGAGTCGTTCGACCTTCCGGTCCGATAGTACCGGTGTATTCTCCGCTCGCACAACGAGTGTGGGACACGTAATCTGTCCCAGTAGCGGTAGCCCATCGACTGGTTCACGGAACAACGTGTTACGGTCAAGCTTCGACACCCATTTCCCATCTGACCGTTCTTTGAAAGCGAAGGACGCGATGTAATGTAGCCGTTCCGTCGACATCACGGACTCGGCCGGTAATACGCGAAAACGGCTCACTGCCATTGCAAATGAATCAAACTCTTTTGCTGGCTTCTCACCTAACTTGCGGAGAAACTCGACCGCAGCCTCGGGGTAGGTCGCATCAGTATCGACTAAAATCAGCGCACGCAAATCCTGCGCATACTGCGTGGCAAAAATGACCGAGTTGTGCCCACCCATCGAGTGCCCCATCAGCACGGGCTTCTGCAACCCCAGTGCAAGCATAAACTCGCGCAAATCACTCACATAGTGACGAGTCGCGTACGCCGGTGGCCGCGTGTGGTCGCTATCACCATGCCCACGTTGATCGGGAGCATACACATGAAAATCCGTTGCGAGGTCAGGAGCAACAAAGTCCCACCAATGGGCATAGGCTGAACCACCATGCAGAAGCACGAGCGGAGGCTTTCCTTCAGTTCCCCAATCTAGATAATGCAGCCGTAAACCGTTCACCGTGACAAATTTATCTTGATAGCCAGGCACTCGTCGGTCTCCTTTCAACGCACGAACACATCGCGATACCACCACAACAACCCAATCGCCAAGAGCTCGAGCGGAAAACTGATCGCTAAAAAGATCCACTCACTTGTGCGGATCACGTCCGGATATGGGTTTCCCGTGAGGTACCCGAGTGGGTAGAACACCATATACGTCCACTCAGACACTGGCACGTACACCAAATACGCAAATGCCATATACCACCCCCACCGACGCATCCCAATGAGCCCAATCATCGCACCAGCATACAGAAGCAAGTGGGGAAATGCAGCTTTCCAGGCATCCTCCCCTACGAAGCGATAGCCAAACCACACTCGACTGAGACTTGTGTAACGTACAGAGAGAAAACCCCAAGTGAGGTCACCACGCTCCCCTGGGCTGAGCAGAACATTGATGTCTTTCACTGTTCCGAGAAAGCCAATAAACGCGAGTACTCCGGCCACGACTCCAGCGCGAAACAGACGAATATCACTAGGCTGCGGCGATACCGCAGTATCTGTAGTGTCTGAGGTTCCAGTACGGTCGGTACCTTCATGCATCGTGCAACTCCTTTTCTGTCATCGCACCCATAAATCCCAGTACCGCCATAAAAGTCCCACAACCAAGAATTTTGCTCGCGTTTCCCATACTTTGCCAATGACTGAGCGCTGCTTACCTGATTGACATCGCCAGTGCAAGCCGTTAGGGGCAACCTACCAATCAGCAGGAGGGGAGTATGGACTTTGGCGTATGTGTGTTGGCCAAGCCCGGTCGCTGTGCGCAAGATGCGAAACTCGCGGAAGAGTGTGGCTTCTCACAGGTGTGGGTAAGCGATACACAAATGATGGCTGGTGACCCCTACCTGTGTCTCGGCCTCATTGCTCACCAGACGAAACGGATCAAACTCGGGACCGGGGTGTCAGTCGTAGGCACTCGCATACCACCGGTCACGGCAAATTCCATAGCCACACTGAATGAGCTTGCCCCTGGTCGTGTCATTCTCGGCATTGGTACCGGCAATAGCGCGTGGCGGGCGATGGGTATGGCTCCACGGCCACTGAAAGACTTTCGTGAAGAGATTCGTGTCATTCGGAGTTTGTTACATGGAGCGGAGGTCGACTTCCAGCACGGCACGGACCGCCGTGCCGTGAAGTTCTTCCATCAGGGACAGGGCTTCATGAATACACGCGATGCCGTTGCTATTCATGTTGCCGCCAATGCTCCGCAGGCAATGCACCTTGCCGGAGAAATCGGCGACGGATTCATTACGTCACGGACAAATTCACTTGAAGGTTGGCAGCAGACCTGGGCGCAGGTCCGACAGGGCGCAGAGCAAGCAGGCAGGAATCCCAACTCGCTGTATACGACGCTGCTCACCACCTCCTGCTTGCTACGAGCTGGGGAAGGCTACGATTCACCAAGAGTGAAAATGGCTGCGGGACCATGGGCCATGTTGGCGATGCACGCACTGTATGAGCGAGTACAAAATCCAACTGCAGCCCCAGATGCGATTCGGCCAATCTTCTCGCACTATCAAACATTCATCGATGAGCAGAAACGTCGCCTCGGTGATCGCTATTACCTGACACTCCACGACGGGCACGGTTTATATCTCCAGCCTGAAGAGGAACGCTTTGTCACTCCCGACGTCGTGCGAGCCACGACCATGACTGCCATGCCTGAAGAGCTGTTAGAACGACTTCATGCTTTAGAGCGTGCTGGAGTGAAACAGGTCGCCTTTCTCCCGGCGACCGATACATTCGGTGAGTTTGTGCGCGAGTTCAGCGAGAAGGTAATCGCGAGATTCTAAGCCGGCCCGGCACGACGTTGGACATCGCCCCTCTGATGATTAGAATTCTCCACTCGTCGCCTCAGGAAGAGGCATCGGCGTCAGCTCCGGAACGCTTTTATCAGGAGACGACATCGCTGCCGCCGCAGCAGCCTGAGCTTTCCGCTTGGCACGCCACTCCTGTAATCGTTGCCGTGCATTTTCCTTCTCACTCTCGGTAATGTCTCCGCAGGGATTACCGTCGAGGTCGTAGCGTGCTCCGCCGCGCGCTACCGCCCGGAGATACGCTCCCAAGCGCGGATAACGCCATTGAGCAATTGCTCGACGAATCTGCTCAGGTGAACGATCTGGAAACTGCTTCTCCAAAAGCTCATGAATACCGACGGTTAAGGGGCGTATCGCCTCAGGGTGCGCTGGGAACACGATGGGCCACCGCTCCATAATTACCCGATACAACGCCGGTGGAGGCGGTGGCGGTGGCGCTTTTTTCACTACTTTCCGCCCTCCACGACGAGGAGGCGCGACAGCTTGCCCTCGCGGAACTGCCGTTACTGGTGGAATCGGCTTTCCTTTGCGCCGGATCACGACAACTCCACTCTCTGGACCTGAACGAGCGCTTATCGGCGTAGTCGGAGGGAGCTGTCCGTGAGACGGGGTTCCTTCCGCCATCCGCGGGTTATCAGCAGTCTTGCTTGCCGCAGGTCGGCGAATAATTTTAGAAGGATCAAGACGCGTCGGTCTCATAGTTCATTTCCTTTAATGCATCGATTGCGGAGCCGCATTCCTTTCCTCACCCTGGCGAGCAGACTCCCGCAAGATTCCGGCACCCGTTCTGCCAACTCCCTACCTTATGGCTAACATACAAATGGATGCCAGCAGGTCCACCTTGCCCCTGTCGCATAAGAATAAAACATTATTGCCTAAATACAACTCTACCTACGAGACTTAACTTTATGGAACTAAAAATTTCTGTCCTTGCTCCGATACTCACAACAAGAGAAGAGTACGCTATTGAGACAGCGAGAAGTGACGGAGGCATCATGAAAACCCTACTTCTTGCAGATGATGAAGCAAATCTGCGGATGTTGGCACGTATCACCTTGGATGATCCTGATTATCGTATCATTGAAGCTGCTGACGGAACAACCGCACTGTCCCTCGCTCGCGCCGAACATCCTGATCTCTTGGTCCTCGATTGGATGATGCCTGGCCTCACGGGGATAGAAGTTGCGCTGCTGCTGCGGCAGGACCCAAGCACGTCCGACATTCCTATCATCATGCTCACCGCAAAAGGTCAGTCAGCAGATAAGGAACAAGGGCAGAGCTGGGGAGCATACGCCTACCTCGTCAAGCCTTTTAGCCCTTTGGAATTACTAGAAAAAGTAGAAGCTGCGCTCCAATAAATAAACGACTGCTGGTCGTGTCTCCACACTGGGAGACATGACACCGGGCAAAATTGGGGGTCAAAGTGCCCAAAAGGTGGGAATGGTTGCTTGAATACGCCTTTGCCACTTGCGTGTTCGTGTCACTTCGCAGCATACTAGTAGAGAAGCCCAACATAGATTTTCCTGGGGGGGGCATGAAAACTATTCTCCTTGCGGATGACGAAGCAAACCTGCGGATGCTCGCTCGCATTACGCTTGATGACCCTATGTATCGTATTCTTGAGGCCGAGGATGGGCTTGCGGCCCTGAAATTGGCACGCAATGAACGACCTGACCTGCTCGTGCTTGATTGGATGATGCCTGGACTCTCAGGCATAGAAGTCGCCCGCCTTCTCCACCAAGACCCAGAAACCGCTCATATTCCGGTCATCATGCTGACGGCGAGAGGACAAGAAGCCGACCGTGCACAAGGACGGGATATTGGCGTACACGCGCATCTCGTCAAACCCTTTAGTCCTCTGGACCTGCTGCAGAAAATCCAGGACGTGTGGAAAACTCAGCATGAGTTCCTAGGACAGTTACCCACGTCTCCATCCGCAACCGATCTTTTAGAGCCAACCGTCGAGATTCAGCAACAACTGAACATGTCGAGTTCTCAACTCGCATTATATGTCCGTGATCTGCGCCAGAGCGCTGCTGCAGCCTACAGCAAGGCACAAGAACTCTCTGAGAAAGCCGAGGAACTCTCTGAGGCAAACTCTCGCTTACAGATTCTCGATCGGCTAAAGATCGATTTTCTCGCATTTATCTCACATGAGCTGCGAACACCGCTCAATACGATCAGTGCAGTCGATATTCTCGATCCACAAGCTGACCCGAAAGACCAACGTGAAGTGATTGCTATCATTCGTCGCGGCTACGAACGGTTACATCAGTTTATTGAAAAGGGTCTTGAGTATTTCAATTGGCTCGCGGCAAGTCGAGCGGATCTTACCGTTTCCACTGACCTTGCTCGCGCCGTGACGTATGTTATTCGCCAGCTCCCAGCGTTCGACGCTTCCCAAGGTGAGTTTTCTGTTGCTGGCCTCGACACGTCCTGTCACGTTCGGGGAGCCATAACCCACTGGATCAGTATCATACAGACATTGCTTGATAACGCGATCAAATTTTCTCACTCCCCTCAGCATATTCAGGTGCACTTACAATCGTTCAATGGACAGGCGGTGCTTACCGTCACAGATCAAGGACAAGGATTTCCTCCTGAACTCGCCCGTGAAGTGTTTCGTCCGTTCACGATTGCGAATACGCGAAATCATTCTCGTGGTTCTGGTTTGAGCCTTTCCCTTGCCAGTGTCATAACCGAAGCGTACGGAGGAACGATTCAGGCAACAAGCCCTGGCCCTGGCAAAGGGGCCACGTTTACTGTCAGCGTTCCACTCCTCTCGTCGTAACCGGTTAATGACACCACAGAAAGACTGGCTGTCCTCCTGATAGCAGGAATTTTTATGGATCTCGCTCACGAACAGTATGTCGCTCAATTACAGTTGCAACTCCGCGAAGCGCAAGCGCAATTAACTTTATACGCAAAAGACCTGCGCCGTGTTTGGGTCCGCGAGCGGGAACACGCGCGGGCTTTGCACGCTGCCACATTGCAACTGCAAGCGTTTGCCAAAGATTTGCGAACTTCGTACGAAGCAGAAAAACGCAAGAGTCACGAATTAGAACAAGCGCATTATGAAAGTTTACTGCGCCTCACCCGCGCGATGCGCTATAGGATGATGAAAGCGCTGCGCATATTGAACGCCTCAGCCATTACACCAAAATCATAGCACAGCACTTGGGACTGCCTGCACCCGAAGCTGACCTGATAGCGGCAGCAGCCCCCATGCATGATGTGGGGAAAATCGGTGTCCCTGACGTCATTCTGCTGAAAATGGGACCGCTTGATGATGACGAATGGAAAGTCATGCGCAATCATGCGGCACTTGGCGCCAGCCTTCTTAAAGGTGCGCCCTCTCCGCTCTTAGAACTCGCAGGCCAAATTGCCTTAACCCACCATGAGCGATGGAACGGCTCTGGCTATCCGCAAGGGCTGTGCGGCGAAGACATTCCTCTAGCTGGGCGGATTGTGATGTTAGCCGACCAGTATGACGCCCTGCGCAGCAGACGGCCCTACAAAGCGGCATTCACACATGAACAGACCTGCGACATCATCTTGCAGGGTGATGGCCGGACCATGCCAGAGCACTTTGATCCGCAACTCTTGGCGGTCTTCCGCGAAGTCCATTCGAAATTGCAGACGATTTACGGCCAGTTGAGCGACTAACGAAACATCGCTAGGGCTTATCGAGCACCCTCACACGGAATGAGACTTTTCCCTGTAACGTTGCTCCTGATGTTTCCTGTCCTGGGACAAGGTCATCGACACGGGCTTTCAGAACTGCCAGGTCGCTTTGCGTTAACCCATTGCGAGAAAGTTCTGCGATCACCCGTTCTGCGCGAGTCAGCCCAAGGACTTGGTCTCCTAACGGCGCACCATTTGCGTCGGCATGTCCAATCACGTCAATCTTTACCGGCTGCCCCACAAACTGTGCCGCAGCGAGCAGAATGCGTATCGTCCCAGCAATCTCTTTCAACGTAGACTCCTGGCTGGACATCAGATCAAGCGTATCGACAAGAAACTGTACAGTCTGCCGCTCCAGTCGCTCTCTTGCCATAGCCAGCTCTGCGCGTTGAGCCTCTTGTGCATTACTCGGAGTAACATTTTTTGCTGTTCCTGTTCCTCTAGGCGACACTTCTCGAGGTGCAGCGTCGCTGCTTCCCGCTTCTTTGACCGTCTCAATAAAATTCGTGACGCCAGGAATAGCACGTGCCAAACGTCGTGCATCATCGACCCATTGACGAGAAGCAGTTCCCGCAGCGGTCAGAATGCCATTGTCATATTGCAATGAGATGCTCTCAGGCGGTACAAGTATCGCTTTCGCACGTAGAAGAACAAACTGCGGATGCAACGTTTGATACGGTTCCCATCGACTCACAACCTTTCCTGGGTCGATCCCTGCTTGTTGGAGCAAGAGCTCAGGATTCGCAGCTAATGGATCACGAAGTCCGGTCACAAACCACTTCCCGCGATGCTTTTCGCTCGTAAGAACAACCACCCCAGGTTCAGCGTTCAGCCGCTCCAGGTACGCAGACCAGTCCCAGCGGTCCTGCAGGATCAGATACCCCCACCATCCAAGAGCAGCACCAACCCCAAGAAGCACCAACCGCGATACCCACGGATGACTGCGTCGGCTTCGTTTGGGTTGCGTATCCGTCTGCACCTGAAGACACTCTTCTAAGTGTGGCCGACACGCAACGAATGGTGTCGTGTCGCCACGAAAGCCATCGAGCTCTCGAGCACACTCCAAGTGAATTGTCTCCAGCGCGTCAAGGAAAAAACGCCGGATGCGGCGCGGAGGAGTGCCGCGAATTACCGCAGCTAAATACGCCTCTCGCCCCTGCTCAACATCAACTGTGAGTTCGCCGATTTGAAAACTCTCAAGCGTATCATCTTTCGTCGTACTCACCGGGTCCTGGATAAAGCTCTTGATGGCCGCCAACATGCTTGTCACCATGTCGGCATCTTGCATCCCCTCTGTTGTCATTCCAACATACTGAAGGAGTTGCCCGGTTTTTTTATGTACCAGGAATACTTGTTCCACACGATACAATAGTGTGTGGTTGAGGGCGATTTCGGCAAACGGTCGTCCAGTACGCCATGATTCAAAACGCCAGCGAAGGCTTCTGAACGATATCCAGCGTTTGATTGTCTGGCTGATCTGTTGCAGCCAATGGCCCAAAGCAGCCCCTAGCGCTTGACGAACAGCGGGGCCGAGTAGCGGGGTAATCGCATCAGTAAGGGGTTGCGGGTTCCTTTTCACCGAGGCAGAAATTGCAGCTTCGATCGTAGGAGTAAGGACACTGGTCAATTGCTTGTCTCGCAACCGCGCACGGGCAAGAATCGCTTCAGGAAGAACCTGGCTCACCTCTTCGGCACGAATCCGTCCTTTATCGATTCGCTCACGAAGTTCTGCGACTTGAGCAATCTCAGCCCCGAGTAAGAGCGTACGTAACTCAGAAAGCTCATTCTCCTGGGTAGGAAGTGAAGCAGGAGAAGGCCGGGATACCTCAAGCGCAGGATTCACGGAAAATACAGATGGAACTTCCCCATTCGGTTGTTTCACGGTCTCTCCTCACAGACACAGAGCCTAGTCGCAGTGTCCGCGCGCACCCTGCCTATCACCAGCGACTTACTCGCTGTCTGGGCGGCGGACCTCGTTGTTGATACGCGCCGCAACTTCATTGAACAGCGCAGCAAGAGAAACCCGATCACTCCTGTATGATTGCAAGTCCTTCACTGCTTGTTCTACTAATGCCGTCAGTTCGTTGTGCTTCAAACGAATGTCTTCACTGAGCGCTTTCGCTCGATCGTCGAATTGAAGCTGTAATTCTCTGAGGTTTTTCGTCCCTTGTTCTTCGAGCTGGCTGAGCTTTTGCCAAGAGAAATCACTCAACGCTTTCAATTCCAACGAGAGAGTCTTCACAGCTCCGCCCCGCTCACTCGACTCTGTAAGAAAACGATCATTGAGAGCTTCGACCTCTTTCTTGACGGAAGTTTCGAGTGAAGCCAACCCTCTGTTTAAATCATCGCGAAGATCAGCAGACAGCTTTGTCAGACGATCTTCCAAGCGCAAAAAACGGCTTTCCACGGCTTGCATGTGTGCCCCGAAAAGAATCTCACGAATCTTCTCAAGACTGCCACTCTCATTTTGGGCATTGATTGTCTCCGGTTGACGATCAAGAGATTCCCCTACAGCACCATTGTGTTCTTCCAATGGGAGGGTTGTGTTTTCGGCCGTTGCGATACTCAGGTGATTTTGAGAAAAGAAGATACCCAAAGCCGAGCGAGTGAGGTACGATAGCGGAGAGACAGATAACGTAGGGAGAGGTGGGGGGGCTAGGGTGTTCAGGAAAGATTTCACCAGTCCAAGTGCTCAACAAATTAGTGGGCAACAGATTGCCGATTTGCGCTTAGCCGCAGCGCAGATGCGCGGTGCCAAGCGCCGTGCCTTTCAGGCCG
>VGTJ01000174.1 GCA_016874775.1 Deltaproteobacteria bacterium | reverse complement strand
TCTTCAATTGTGTCCATTCGGTCATGGTCAGGTCCGTTGGATAAACTCGCGGCAGTGTATTCATCCCTCAAGCTTACCAATCCCTTTTTCAAAACACTCTCTAAGGAGAAAAGTATGGATCTCAGCAAACCCGGCCTCTTTTGTTTTCTCGACGGATTCACTGGAGCCCAAACCGGGCAGTTTGCTCGTAAAGCTGAACAGCTTGGCTACAGTGCCTTGTGGTTTGCTGAAACGCGTGGGCGCGAGCCTTTCTCCTTCGCATCGTACTTGCTGGGCCAAAATGAGCGAATGATTGTCGCGACTGGTATTGCTGTTGTGTATGCGTATGAACCATTTGCGATCGCCAATGCTGCTCGCACTTTGGGTGAGTTGTATGGTGATCGCTTTATTCTTGGCCTTGGCGTGAGCAACCAACGTGGCAATGCGGCACGAGGCATTCCGTATGATGACAAACCGGTCAGCTTCATGCGTCAGTATCTGGCGAAAATGAAAGACGCGCCATACGTTGCTCCACAGCCGAAGCATGAACCTCCCGTAGTCATCGCTGGAGTGATGCCAAAGATGTTGCAACTTGCAGCGACCCAAACCCAAGGAACCCATACCTATTGCACCACGGTTGAGCAAATCTCACGCACGCGCGCCGCCTTGGGCTCGCAACCGTGGCTGTGTGCCGAACTCGGAGTGATGCTCGAAACAGATGCCAGCAAAGCCCGCGCGGCGATCCGCCAATACATTCAGATCTATTTGAGTATTGATCACTACGTGAAACGTTTGCGTGAAGTGGGTTTCTCGGATGCTGATTTCGTCAACGGTGGCAGTGATCGGCTCGTCGACACCATTGTAGTTTGGGGGAATGAAACGAAAATTCGCGAACGGATCGATGCCTACTACACAGCTGGAGCTTCACACGTCTGCATTATGCCGCTGAGATCTTCAGGTGGCATGGTGCCTGATGAACGAGCAGTGGAAGCACTGGCACCGCGGTGAGGATAACCAGGAGAATAGGAGACCAAGAATTGGTGGGGTGGTCGCCGGTTCTCCCATTCTTTCTCTAATGTCGTCCATACTGCCACCACACATAGCCCGCGATGACGAGTACAAGCAGGATGCCAATTCTGAAGACGAAAGAGGCAAGCCCAGCGAGGATTCTAAAGACGACGATTAAGACGATGATGAGTCCAATGAGGAGAGCGATTTGATTCATAGCAGCGCCTACATCTGCGGATTCTCTGGAAACTGTTGGGTATCCGCGGCAATTGGTGCCCACGGTTGCGCTCTCGATGTCCAACAACTCACAATCGGTTTCATTGCACTTGAATCATCGAGGCTGACAGTCTTTACGAACATCAAATCTGGAACCATTTCTGCTTTGGTAAACAATGGCGAGCCGCACACCTTGCAGAATTCGCGTGTGACTTTGCGTCCGCTGCCAGATGTTACCGTGAATGATCCCAGCTCACCGGAGAGCAAGCGAAAAGCAGTGCACGGCAATGCCGAGACGGTCGTAAACGGACTGCCGGTCACTTGCTGGCAATCACGACAGTAGCAACTAACGGTCATCACCGGTTCAGCGGAAAGTTCGTAACGGACTCCCTTACAGAGACAGCCACCAGAATACGTTGCCATAGGTTGTTCCTCCAGGCGTGAGACGTGTTTCGTGTTGCGTGCTACGCGACTCGTAATGCGCAAATACTATGAAAAATCCCACGACGAGAACAGGGGAGCGTAATGTATTAAAGCTTTTTGCTGATTGTCCGTTCTTATTACATGGACCAGCAGCGGTAGGTAGAAGAATCCCGTCAAGGGCAAACCACCTGAAAAGGTGGGACGCAAAGCCACTGGCCTACGTCTTGCGCGAGCAGGATATGGCAGCAGAGCTGCCGGGCACGCACACCCTCCTCTGGGCTGTGTAATGGTGCACGGCTTCCTCGCGAGACTCTCTGAATTGTCAGGGAGGTTTCTTCTCCTACCGCTTCTTCTCTCTCGGTCATTCCCATCTTTGACTCCTTCTTGCGTTCTCCTCCTTTTCTGTTCCCATGCCTTTCCGAGCATGGCAAAGGTGTGCTATCGAATGGCGACGGCTTTCACGCCCACATTCGAAGAAGGAGGAAAGACCATTGGCAAATTGGACAGAAAGCACAATGAAAGTCGCCGGGGCAGACCTGACGGTCGTTCGAGGCGGCAAGGGCAAACCTTTATTGATGTTCCATGACGAGCTTGGTTACCCAGGCTGGATGACCTGGAACGAGGAACTAGCAAAGGATCGTGAGCTCATTATTCCTTTGCAGCCTGGTTTTGGCAAAACTCCGCGACTTGAGTGGATTCGTAACTACCGCGACCTTGGTGGTTTTTACGCCAACGTCATACGCGAATTGAACATGGCGCCGCTTGATGTCATTGGGTTTTCTGCTGGTGGTTTTATTGCCGCAGAAATGGCTGCAGCCGATCCTAAAATGTTCTCGCACCTGGTGTTAGTTGCTCCGATGGGGCTGAAGCCCAGTGAAGGAGAAATTGCCGATATCTTCCCACTGACCATTCGTACCTTAATGCGTATGACCGTCGCTGACCAAGCAACGCCTGAATTTGGCAAGATCTATGGTGGTGAGATGAGCCCTGAGCAGTTCGAGGCGTTTGAGGATGCACGGGCCGAATCTGCTCGTATTGGCTGGGAACCGTACATGCACAATCCGAGCCTGCCGTATTTACTGGCAGGTGCAAAGAGCCTTCCGACACTGCTTGTGTGGGGCACCAAAGATCGCATTGTTCCCAAAGGCTGTATCGCTGCATATCAGCGAGCACTGCCGCAAGCGAAGGTTGTTGAGATAGCCGACGTCGGGCACCGCTCGGAGATCGAGAACTCCGCTGAGTTTGTCAAAGCAGTGAGAGGATTTCTCGCGTCGTAAAGGAGCAACCTCTGTTCCTCAATCACGCAACACGTATCACGCATTACCTTGCGTGTTGCGTATTGCGTGTTGCGTCATACATGAGCCGCGAATGAGGAAATTCGTTCCTTCTTCACGTATCACGTAACACGCACCACGAGCGGTATGGCATTGCACCTCTCATTTTCTGACCACAGGAGCATCTCCCCATGAAAATCGGCTATTTCACCGAGCGGCCGTATCGTTGGATACCAGAAGACGAAGTGTTCAAGAATCACGCTTTCTTCGCTGCATCCAACCAGCTTTTTGATCGAGAAAAGGCCGCTGACGATTACAACTATTATATTGATGAGTATTGCTACGCTGAAGAGAAAGGTTTTGATGCGCTTGCTTTGAACGAGCACCACGGCAACCCATATTGCATGGGTGGCGTGATGAACGTCGAAGCCTCAATCCTCGCGCGACTCACAAAACGTGCGAAGATCGTGCTCATCGGCAACCCACTGCCAGTGATTAAACATCCATTGCGCATGGCAGAAGAACTCGCGGAGATCGATCTGATCTCTCGTGGTCGCCTTGTCACCGGTTGGGTGCGTGGCGCTGGCAGTGAGCAGTTCTTTAACAATGCCAATCCTGCTTACAATCGTGAGATGTTCAATGAAGCGCATGACTTCATTATTCAAGCGTGGACCAAACCCGGACCCTGGCGCTATGAAGGGAAACATTTCCACTATCGTCATGTGAACCCGTGGGCGTTGCCGTATCAAAAGCCCCATCCGCAGATTTGGATTCCTGGGGTGTTGAGTCCAGAGACCGTGCGCTGGTGCGCGGAACATCGCTATCCATATATTGGTCTTGGTACGGCACTGGGTCCGACATGTGACCTGTGGGACCTGTATGCCGACACTGCTGCCAAGCTCGGCTATCAGGCTGGACCAGAAAACTTTGGCTATCTGATTCCGACCTTTGTGGCCGAGACCGATGAGAAAGCCCAAGAACTCGGCAAAGGATTTGTCTACGGCGGTGGTCAGAATGCCTTCTCACGACCTGAGCACACGTTACCGCCAGGGTACAACTCGAAGGGAGCAATCAAGATTCTCTCGCAGCATCCCGGTGGCAGTTGGCTTGGGGTCAGCCCCGAGAAATTGCGTCAGGCACGGTCAGATGAGCAACCTGAAGTCGTTGATTATGACGAAGTGCGGCGCAAGTTAGCTTCAGGCTATGTGAAAGCGCAAAAGAATTTTCAGATTATTGCGGGCTCACCAAAGACGGTGATCGAGCTGGCAAAGACGCTGCTGCGTATTTTGCGGCCTGGCATTTTCATCTTCTTTAACGTCCAAGGTCCGGTCGGCAACCAAGATCGCATGAGCTGTGTTCGTCTGTTGGCAGAAGAAGTCGCGCCAGCCTTACGCGAATACGGTAAAGAACTCGGCTTGCCTGATCCGTATGAGCAAGAGCCTGGTATGGTCCGCGCCTTTGCTGGTGCTAACCGGTTACCGGTTGTTGATCGTGATCCGCTGCCGTCACTTGGGTTGCAGTTCTAGTCTTTCAGCATCGTCACTTCCAGTTCCCTCTCACCTCATGAGAGAGGGAACTGGCAAGACAATCGTAGTTACGTCAACTGCTTTGCCGTCCGCCGTCGAGAACTCGCTCTTGTCCGCTCACGGACTTTTCTTATCTGCTTCGATTTCGCTTTTTCCTTTCTCACTTGCAGTTTTTAATCAACGGTAAATATGAAACTTTATCTAAGATCTTTTATTGATTGAATATTTTGGGTGAAAAGAAGGAAAAAATAGCAAGAAGCGATGGGTGAGAGACAATTGCGCTACCCTACCTCTTCCAGCGCATCAACTTTCCGCAATTGCGGGAACCGCCACGACCAGAGAAGCACGACGGCGATAGTTCCCACTCCGCCAAGCACAGCGGCGGGAACCGTGCCGAACCACGCTGCCGTGACGCCGGACTCGAATTCTCCGAGCTCGTTTGACGCGCCGATAAACACCGACTCGACTGCCCCAACCCGACCGCGCATTTCATCTGGCGTTGCAAGTTGGATAATCACGCGACGAATGACCACGCTGACCATATCGGCTGCACCGCACAACGCGAGCATGGCCATTGAGAACCACAAAGTGTGAGAGAGCGCGAACCCAATAGTTGCTACACCAAAGACTCCAACCGCAGCCAATAATGTAACCCCAGCTCGTTTCCTGATTGGTCGTTGGGTGAAATACAAAGCCATGACCAACGCGCCAATGGCCGGAGCACTGCGTAAGAGTCCAAGCCCCCACGGTCCGACGAGGAGAATGTCCTTGGCATAAATCGGGAGCAGGGCGATGGCTCCACCTAACAACACAGCGAACAGATCGAGAGAAATTGCGCCAAGCACGATCGGTTGTTGACGAATGAAATGCAGCCCGGCTGTGACTGACGCCCATGTGACGACCTTGCGTTCGGTCGAGACTGTACGTGCGAACGGAATCATACTCACCAACAGCGCACCGATTAGCAAGAGTCCAACACAGATGCCATAGACAGCGCTTGGTCCGAAAGCGTACAGGAATCCGCCGAGCGCTGGACCCCCAATCGTGCCAACCTGCCACATTGAAGAGTTCCAGGCTGCAGCTCTGGTGAATTGGTGAGCGGGAACGAGGTTCGGCATCAACGCAAACGCCGCTGGGAACTCAAAGGCACGCGCTGTACCGAACAATACCAGCGCGGCAAAAATCCAACTACGGCTCATATGTCCTGCGACGGTCAACCCGAAGAAGACCAACGCGCATATCGCTTCAACTGCAATACAGGCGGCAAGAACATAACGACGATCATAACGATCGGTGACATGTCCTGTAACAAAGACGAGACCAAGAGCCGGGAGAAATTGAGCGAGACCCACGAGCCCCAGGTCGAGTGGTTGCTGGGTCATCTCATACACCTGCCAGCCAACCGCGACTGACTGCATCTGGGTGGCAAAAATCGCGCACAGTCGGCCAATCCAGTAGCGTTGGAAGCCGGGAGACTTGAATGGCGATGTGGGGGAACTGTCTGTCGGTTGGTTGTCAGATGCGTCGTTGGCATTGGCTGGCATAGATCGTACTCGTGCCTCACTCTCACGCTGCCCTCATGGACCCTGCGTGCATATCTTCTTATGATGAGTGGCGCAACGGCACGGATGGAGGACGGTATGACCGCAAAAGAATGGTTCACTGGGGTTTCTGGGCTTCTTGGTGTTGAACCTCCCACAGGGGATGAAGTACGTGATTTACTCGCGCTCGCTGGTGAAGCTGCCCATTCTTCGGAACGTATAGCTGCTCCCATTACCTGTTGGTTGATTGCCCGTGCAGGAATCTCTCCTGCTGAGGCGTTGAAGAAGATTGAGGAGTGGAAGATGACACAAGGCTGAAGAGTAATGAAGAATTAGGAATTAAAAGCGCAGAATTGAAAAGATACCAAGATTTTTCAGGCTTTCAGTTTTTCCTTTTTTCATTTTTCCTTCTTCATTTTTCATTGATTATTATGAAATACGCCATGTTCCTTCCCGGCAACTCACCGGAAACGATGATCGATTGGGCGCAGCAGATCGAAGCGGCTGGATTTGATTCACTCTGGCAAGGTGAACTGACGACCTCTGCCTTGATTCCCCTCGCCGGTGTCGCTTCGTCGGTAAACCGTATCAAGCTTGGTGCTGGAGTCGTGCTTGCCTTCACGCACAGCCCCGTCATGCTTGCGTTTGCTGCTCTGGACCTCGATTTCCTCAGCCACGGTCGGTTTATCTTAGGGCTTGGTGCCGCGCATGAGCATCGTAATAACAACTGGTATGCTGGCCACGATGGTGGCAAACCAGTAGCGCAAATGCGCGAGTATCTTCAGGTGCTGCATCTTGTTATGGAGAAGATGGTCACCGGAGGTGAAATCGATTTTCCTGGAAAATTTTATCAGATTCATGCGCGGAATTTCTTCGCACGTTCGACGCCGCGACCGCGACCACAAGTGCCACTCTATATCGCTGCGGTGAAACCAAAGATGGCAGCGTTGACTGGTGAATTGGCTGATGGACTGATTGGCAATCCAATGTTTTCACCAAAGCACGTCAGTGAAAATATCTTACCCGCTCTGGAGACGGGCTTACGCAAAGCTGGGCGACAACGCTCTGCAGTCGAAGTCCTTGGGCAATGTTTTACCGTGGTAGACAATGATCTTGCGACTGCCTATCGCATTGCTGCTGGTGCGATGCTCTTTAGCATCTGGGCGCTGATTTATGATGACATTTTTGCTGCGCATGGTTTTGCTGAGATCGTTGCCAAAGTGCGAGCCACACAACGAGATACTGACCGTCTCAAAGCCGTCGATTTGATTTCTCGTGAGATGGTCGACGCTTTCTGTGCAGTCGGTCCGATTGATCGTGTGCGAGCGAAGGTGCAGGAGAGAAACGGATTGTTAGATACGACGATCTTGGCGGTTCCTTCGACTGGCACAACTCGTGAGCAGCAGGATTATTATCGGAAGAAATTGTTAGAAACTTTTGCCTCATGACGGGGGGATTCCGTAGCGTGCGCTCTGCGCACGAATACGAGGGTCGAGTGGCGAAAGGATGCGCGGGTGCAGCGCACCCTACAAGACAAGAACAATAGGAAATACTCATGAAGGTGACTCCTCATCTTGCTGCCCGCATGAACGATGTTGCCGCGTTTGAAGCGGTCGAATTATTTACCAAAGCGCGTGAATTGGAAGCGCAAGGCCGTTCGATTATTCACATGGAAGTGGGTGAGCCGGATTTCGCCACGCCGCAACCGATTATCGATGCAGGAATGGCTGCATTGCAACACGGGAACATTCACTACACCCCGGCACTTGGAACTTCTGCGCTGCGCGAAGCCATCTCTGGTTGGTACGCATCACGTTATCACATTAACGTTCCTGCTGAACGAATCGTTGTCGCTGCTGGTGGGAGTGGAGCCCTTCTTTTAGTACTCGGTGTCTTACTCTCTCCTGGTAACGAAGTTCTGATGGGTGACCCAAGCTACCCCTGTAATCGCCATTTCGTGCGCACGTTAGAAGGGCAAGCCAAATTGATCGCGACGGGGCCACAAGATGCCTATCAGCTCACCGCCGCAATGGTGCAACAACACTGGTCAGCGAAGACAGTGGCGGCGATGTTGGCGTCTCCATCGAATCCGACCGGAACGATGATCGCTGATACCGAGATGCGTACCATCGCTGGTGTTGTCCATGCGCGAGGTGGTCGTCTCATTGTCGATGAAATTTACCACGGCCTCACCTATGGCTTCGATGCTTCGACAGCGCTCGCTATCTCTGACGAGATTTTCGTCCTCAATAGTTTCTCTAAGTACTTCCAGATGACTGGCTGGCGTATTGGTTGGTTGGTCGTGCCGAAGTCTTATGTGCGAGAGATCGAGAAACTCGCGCAGAATCTGTTCATTTGCCCACCGAATCTTGCCCAGCATGCAGCGCTTGCGGCGTTTCGCCCGGAAACGCTAGCGATTACCGAAGCGCGACGCGCAGAGTTTCAACGCCGCCGAGATTTTCTCCTTCCTGCTTTGAGGAAGATTGGACTAGAGGTTCCCGTCACTCCTGTTGGAGCCTTTTATATTTACGCCGATTGTTCACGTTTCACGAATGATACGTTTGCTTTGGCCGAAGATCTGTTGATGAAAGCTGGAGTCGCAGTCACGCCTGGTCGCGATTTTGGCAAGAACGCCTCTGAACGTTATATGCGCATTACCTACACCACCTCGATGGAGAATCTCCACGAAGGCGTTGCGCGTATCGAGCGGTTTCTCACAAGTCAGGGATCCAAATAGCCCTGGCGGAGACATCAGCGGTTCTGCGCAGCTCCTCTTGTTCTTCGACATATTTGGCAAACGGGCAGTGATCCTCACAGCCATGTTTGCCTATCAGTGATAGCGCGCGTTGTAGCGCGAACTCCATCGCAGTGAATAGCCCGGTTTGCATTGGAAATATGTTGTCGGTACCGATACGGTCGCCGATGCCAGTCTTTTCAAACAATGTCGAGATAGGGGGGTGAACGCCAAGGACGAGTAAGGTCCGTCCTTGTGAGGCCATCTTTTTTGCGGCTGCTTCAATGACGGTGGCGGTGGTGACATCAAAGTCCTGCACCTCTCTGACGCGGAGAATCAACACGCGCAGGGTTGGATCGTTCACAAATGGGTCCAAGGCGTTATCGAGCTCTCCGGCGACGGCAAAAAACAAGGGTCCCCACAGGTTCAAAATACGAATTGAGCTGCACGACTGTTGGTCTTCCTGGGATCGTAAGGAAATTTCACGAAACCGTTGATCCTCGCCGAGAACCATCTCACGCATAGAAAGGAGGCGTGCGCGACGGAGAAAGAGAAAAATGCTGATACCAACCCCGAAGTAAATCGCTTTGTCGAGCGGCAGACTCCAGGCGCCGAGCACGGTGGCGAGAAACGCAAGGCGATCACCCCGAGTGCTCTGGAGAATGGTACGAATTCGTTCACGGTCAATGAGATCGTTGGCGAGAAGAAACAACAAGCCAGCCAGACTGGCGACTGGTGTGTAGGAAACCAGTGGTCCGAGGAAGAGCAAAACCGACAGCATCAGCAAGCCGCAAAAGACTCCCGACAGACGGCTTTCTGCACCGGACTGTTGGTTCAAGGCAGATCGTCCCATGCTTCCGCTTACGGGATACCCGCCGCAAAATCCCGCGGCGACATTCGCCAGGCCTTGTCCGGTAAACTCGACGGCAAGGTCGAGGCGTTGACCGCTTCGTGCAGCCAAGCCGCGTGCCACTGAACTCGATTCGACCAGAGAGAGCACAGCACAGGCCACTGCTGCCGGAAGCAGACCTGTGAGCAACGTCAAATCCGGTATGGTGAACGGAGGAAGTCCCGCAGGGATGGGAGCGAGATCACGCACCAGCCGTAACCCGTACGTGTGAAGGTCGAGCACGATCGTCAAGAGAATACTGACAATCATTGCCACCGGTGCGCCCGGAACGCGTCGATTGACGCGACGGAGGAGGAGCACGGTCGTGAGCGTGCCTAACGCAAATGCGACAGCCAATGGTTGTGTGTTGGGCAGCGTGACAAACCAATTAGCCAGCGTTTCCCACAGATTGCCACTCTTGGCGTTAGTGCCAACGGCATTCGCAAGTTGCCCGGCACCAACGAGTGTCGCCGCGCCGGTAATATATCCTCGCAAAACTGGCTGTGATATATAATCGGCGACGGCATCGAGATGGAGAAGGCCAGCAAAGAGTTGGATGATGCCGACGACGAATGCCAAGGTGACACCTACCACCATTGGTGTCGCACCGTAGTGGGCGGCTTGTGCTGCGACGGCACTACCGACGAGCAAGCTGAGTGCATTGGTCGGGCCAGTGACAACATGTCGTGAACTACGGAAGAGCGCTCCGATGATGGCGGGAATAGCCGCGGCGTACAGCCCCATTGCTGGAGGCAGACCAGCGATGATCGCATAGGCAACGCCTTGTGGGATATCGAGAAACGTGACCGAGGCACTCGCCACCAGATCGCGCTGAACATACGCAAATCGATAAGAGTGCAGATCACGGAACGGAAGATAACGTGCGAACATGAGGGTATGTGGTATCACCCGCGGAGGAAAGTCAAAAGTGGACTGAGAAAGGCTTCAGGCTAGAGGAGAATGAAAAATGGAGAACGCAAAATGGCAAGACTGAAGGAATCATGCATCCCTTTTATTTTGTCATGCTACACTTTCCATTTTTAATTCTTCATTGTCTTACCGTTCCACCGGAAGCTTCTGATCGTTCCACTCGACCATACCACCTTTCATATTCGAGACATGTTCAAATCCGAGGCCAGTTAAGATCGCGGCTGCCGTTGTGCTACGCACTCCAGCACGGCAAATGACGATAATGTCTTTCTCTTTATAGGCTTCGAGTTCGCCCACACGCGCCGGTAACTCCTTGAGCGGAATGAGACGACTCTTTGTGATATGCCCCAAGTCTCCTTTGAACTCTTCTTGCTCACGAACGTCAAGAATGAACGGTGGGGTTGAGCTCGCAAGCCGCGTTTGGACCTCTTGAGGCAGGAGCTGCCGTACTTGGGTCAGTTCGGTGAGGGGCGGAAAATGGACAGAATCATCTTCGATGGCTGTTTGATTGGGCTGTAATACTTCTTGTATTTTGTCTGGCAGCGCAAGACCGAGGTTGTTCATGAGCTCGATGTATTGTTGCTTGGTACGTCCGACAACACGTGGGTTCGCGCGTTTTTCTTCACCAATAGTGGAATGTGTATGACCACGATAGTCATGGGCCGGAAAGACCAAGGTTTCGTCAGGAAGGGTAAATAACTTGTGGACAATCCCATCGTACTGATCCCCAGCGTCCCCACCTGGGAAGTCTGTGCGTCCCGTACCACGAACTAACAAGGTATCGCCTGTCAGCACTCGGTTGGCGATGTGGAGACTGACACTGTCTGGTGTATGCCCTGGGGTATACAGAACACGAATTCGTTCATCCCCGATCGGCACCAGTTGGCCATCGTCGAGGTGGACATCAACATGGGGAGCAGGCGCCCGGCGATGCATCATGACCGGCGCGCCAGTAATATCATACAACTCCCAACTGGCAGTGCGATGATCAGCATGAGTGTGGGTATCGATGATCGCTTCCAGCTCACAGCCGAAGTAGGCAAGCGAAGCAAGGTAACGTTCGACCTTCTCTTTCAATGGATCGACGAGAGCCGCTTTCTTTGTCCGCTCACATGCAAGCAAATACGTCTTACATTTGCCACGGTTGAGTTCGCGAAACAGCATAACTCCTCCTTTCGCAGAAGTCGTGAGTTGAAGAGAGAGGAACAGTTCTCGATATTTAGTGATTGTTATGCATCTTGTGAACCCTCGAAGGCTGGAGTGGTTGAAGAAACTACTCGTGAGGTACGTTGCGGTGAAGTTGATGAGGGATGCAGCCAGGTTTTGTCGACGAACCTATGGAGTACCATGCCGATAAGCATCGCTCCTACGAAAATAAAGACCGATAGATTTCCCGAGGCGAGTGATGTGACCGCGGGTCCAGGACAAAAGCCACCGAGACCCCAGCCGATACCAAACAAAGTGGCTCCACCAATGAGTTGTGGATCAAGGTCACTGCGAGTTGGGATAGAAAAGGCTGTCGCAAACAACGGTGTCGTGCGTTGACGAATCACGCGATACAACACAGCATGGACAGCGATTGCACCCATCATGACGAACGCTAAGGAGAGTTCTTGAAAAGAGTATCCCAAGCTCAAGCAATCAAAATCCTCAATATCCGTCTAATCTATTAAGGTTTAGGGAATACTTTGGTCAAT
>VGTJ01000173.1 GCA_016874775.1 Deltaproteobacteria bacterium | reverse complement strand
AAGGCCTACAGGTCTCCGACGATGAGTTTCAAGCGCTCAATATCAAACCCGGTAAGTTTCATGGCGATTGGAACTATACGCTTCTTCCTCGCTCTTAATCGGTAACTTAATTCTTGCCCATGCCTTAGCCAAAGACATCGAAGCCAACGGTGGAAAGATTCTCGATCCGCCCAAAGAGTATGATTACTCGCCCGGATATTATGCAGTTTTTTTCACTGATCCGGACGGCATTAAGTTGGAGGTAGTACACATTCCGTGAGGCAACATCTCCTCGCGCTGGGCACGGCCCCCTTTTTTGAAAAGGGGGCCTTCCGTTTCCCTCCTTGAAAGGGAATCGGCTCATGGCTCCCCCCTTTTTCGTGCTTGTGCAAACGGTTCCTTTGGTATACACAGCCAAGCCATGAAATCAGTGATCGCTGTCGGTACTGGGTTATCCCTGGTGATGCTCAGTTTTTTGTCTCTCAGTTGTAATCGCTCCGAACGTCCGAACCCTTCTCCCTCCTCACAAGCGCCAGCTTCGGAGAAAGACGCTCCTCCTGACCAAGAGAATGTTGTTGCTATTCCTCCCGACCTCCAGAAAGACGTTGATGCGATTGTCCGCGCAGTCGAGACGCTCGATATCCCACAAGCACTGGCGGGATATGCGGAAGATTACACCAGTGGTACGGGTCGCTCGAAAGATGGAGTACGGGAGGTTTTAACACGACTGCAAGAGGGGAACGTCAATATCACCGTGGAAAAGACCGAGTTCGAAGAAGCTGCAGCAGACAAAGCCAAGATGCAAACGCGGATCCGCCTTCGCTATAAAGACACTTTTCGTGATATGGCAGAAGGGGAAGTGATCGTTACCGATACACTTCGCCATTTTCTCCGCAAAGAAGACGGGCATTGGCGAATCTACGCAGACGAGCGCATTGCAACCTATCGGGAAGGACGCTTCGGCGAGCAATCACCGAACATACGGTTAGAGGTTCCATCCCGATTACCATCTGATCCCAATTATGAAGTTTCGGTTTCAGTCCAACGAGATATGGACAAGAATTATCAAGTAATGGTGGGGAACTACCCTGAAGACCCGGAGTTTCTTCCTCCGCCCGATGTTGTCACCGAACTGCCAGAAACCGGCGTCTTGACAGCGAATCTCCTCCGCAATCCACGCGGGCGTAGTGAAATGGTGCGGATCACAGTGATTGTTGAAGATCGTGAGGGAAACTGGGTCGGGGCAACAACCGTCTCGAAGTTTATTCCTGGCTCACCACAAGAAAAAGAGGCAGAAGTGGACGAAGCTGTCATATAGCTGTTGGGATTCTCTCGATGGCCGAACGTCGCCCACGCTTTTATACGCATGTCTATCGCCTTGTCGCCCAGGTCCCAAAAGGCAAAGTCGTCACGTACGGTCAGGTCGCTGTTCTGGCGGGTGCCCCTGGAGCTGCGCGCGCCGTCGGGACCGCATTACGTTATCTGCCTCGGGAATTATCACAGCAAGTTCCCTGGCAGCGAGTCATTAACGCCTCAGGGGGCATCAGTATTCGTGGCGATGTCATCCGCGTCGAAGAGCAGCGCTGGTTGCTTGAACATGAAGGCATCAAGTTCGATCGCTCAGGAAAGGTCGACTTGAAAAAATACGGCTGGCAAGGGCCGAAAAAGATTAAGATGCCAAAGTGGAAGAGCCAATTGTAGATTTACGATTGCGGATTTATAAACTCTGAACTTGCCCTGTTCTCCCATCCACAAGCCGCAATTACTCTTTGTTCCACTCCCCTGTACGAAAAAACTCTTCTATCTGTTCATAGTATGGCCGGATGTTGTATCCACCAGCTTTGAGCCATTCATCATTGTAGTAGGTATGGAGATACCGATCTCCAGGGTCACAGATCAGTGTGACAACCGAGCCATGACGGCCTTGCTTGGACATTTCTGCGATGAGCTGGAGCACGCCAAAGAAGTTGGTGCCCGTTGAGCCACCACACTTTCGCCCAATTGTCCGCTGCAGAAAACGTACCGCGGCAAAGCTGGCAGCATCTGGTACTTTAATCATGCGATCGACAACGTCGGGCAGAAAGGACGCCTCTACCCGTGGTCGCCCGATGCCTTCGACTTTAGAGCCGGTCTGGCACACGAGACTACGCTCTCGGGTACGATAGAAATCGCTATACACAGAGTGCTCGGGATCCACAACACAGATGCGCGTGTTCGCACGACGATAGCGGACATACCGCCCAAGCGTCGCCGAAGTGCCACCCGTACCAGCACCGCACACGATCCACTCTGGAATCGGATGCTCTTCTGCGGCCAGTTGCGCGAAGATGGATTCCGCAATGTTATTATTTCCTCGCCAGTCGGTTGCACGTTCAGAGTAGGTAAACTGATCCATGAAGTGCCCATTGGTTTCTGCAGCGAGACGCCGGGATTCGCCATAGACCTCAGCAGGTGTTTCAACCAGGTGGCAACGACCGCCATAAAACTCGATGAGGGCAATCTTCTCGGGTGAAGTGGACCGTGGCATAACCGCGATGAAACGTAATCCCAGCAGTTGAGCAAAATATGCTTCTGATACAGCCGTCGATCCAGATGAGGCTTCTACTACGACGGTATCACGATGAATCCAGCCATTGCACAGCGCATACAAAAACAGCGAACGTGCTAAGCGATGCTTGAGGCTGCCAGTTGGATGAATCGATTCATCCTTGAAGTAAAGGGTGATATTCGGTACCGAGGGAATGTTCAGTCTCAGCAAATGTGTATCAGCGGAGCGATTGAAATCTGCTTCAATCTTTCGTATGGCTTCGTTCACCCAATCTCGTTGGAGCGCCATGGCCTCGTTCCTCCTTGGAGTGCGATAGTATTGCTACGTGTGGAAATACGCGATGTCTACAGACACTACCCCCGCGAGCTTGCAACGTATCCCCCTGTTCGCTGATTTTGATGAGAACACACTGCGGGACTATCTCCAACTTCTCCAGCCGGTATCTTTTCTGCAAGGCGATTGCCTGATGACTCAAGGAGACGTCGCTGAGAGTGTCTTTTTCCTTGAAACAGGTGAGGTTGAGGTCGTCACCACCCTCCCCGGCGGGAGTGAAGTCATCATCTCGACGTTGAGCCCAGGCAGTGTCATAGGCGAGATGGCCCTACTTGACGATGTCAGCACCCGCACCGCCACTGTCCGCGCCTTAACTCCTACGACTGGTTTTTTAATCGAACGTCAGGACTGTCGCACCTTACTCACACAAACTCAGGAAATGACCTTTTCACTGCAACGTCGTATTACCTTAAGTTTATGCCAACGTCTGCGTGAGCTGTTCAGCAAGATTGTCAACCTCGCCACGCCGTACGCTCCTCGCGCTTTCGGGGACCCAGAGGAACTGGGCTTATCATCCCATACCACACGTGTTCCTGCTTCGCCTCTTGCCTACAGGGCATTCCTTCCACAGCTTCCGTTCTTCTCTCGTTTTCGACCAGAAGAGGTTGATACCCTGCTCGCCCAAGCGACCGTTCTCGAGCTCCCACGGCAACACATATTGTTCCGACATGGCAATCCAGGCCAATCGTGTTTCATCATTATTCGTGGGGCAGTCGAACTTTTGAGCGGTACGACCCGGCATTATCCTCTGCATGTGTTAGGTCCGGGTCATATTTGCGGCCAACTCGCCTTGATCGAAGACGCTCCGCACGAAGCCGTGGCCGTTACGCGCAGTCACACGACCTTGCTCGAACTGCAAAAGCCCTCCTTTGATCACTTCTTTACCGCCACCACCCGGACCGCGACAAAATTTCAACGTGCCATCTTGCAAGGGCTGCTGGCGAACTTCGCACGGGCAAACAACCATTTAGTACGAGCACTGAGTCAGTCCGCGCTTCGTGATCGTCGCAAGAAAGATCATACTTAGTACCGTGTCTCGCACGCTCATTAGCGGTGAAATCGTAGGGCGCGTACCACGCGCCCTACAACTGCTCACGAAGTGATGAGACACAATACTAGTGCTCAAGATAATGTGTTTCCACCGTTCGATGGCTCTTGCGCATGTCTGCATATAACAGACTGTATTCTGGCACCTCGATCCAGGCCGTGGTATCGCGCGTCAACGGCTCAGACGCAATCATGATTGAATCAGCTGTCTTGCTGCCACCGATCATCTTCCATTCTCCATCATGTAAGCCATACTCTGCGCCACAGGTGTACCACAAACTGAGAAACGAAAAATTGAGTTCATGAAGAGCATCGATTTCCGTCGCGTAACAGCCAAAATCAAAACAATACCGAACTGCAACGATCTCTATCCCTGTCGTAATAAACAGATTCACAAATGAAGACGTCGTAATGCCGCAGCGCTCACGCACCTGCCTGATGAGGCCGAGAACGCGTTCAATCGCCTGTTGAAGCTCACCACCCTCAGGATACGCCATTGGATTTCCGAGTTGAGAGAGCAACAGGGCATAGATCCATTCACTATCAGTGCTGCCACTAATGAACTGAGCAATCTGAGGATGAAGATGCTCGGCAAGAAACGGCTTCATCTCACGGAACCGCGCGAGGTCACCATTATGCGCCATCCACAGCTTGGTTCCCGGGAAGTGGAAGGGATGGACATTTTGTGGCGCGATCTCAACCTCTGGGCTATAGGCAACACCACGTACGTGGGCTAACACACAATTAGCCTTGATTTTTCGAGCAAGCCCTTTGAGGTTCCGGTCAAAGATCGGAAGTGCGGTGGAAACGTAGCTGAATGGAGTCTCTGGATCATAGGATGTGAGATCCCAAGCATTGAGACCAAATCCAGCCAGGTTCAACATGCGGAGCATTTTTGGCATGTACGTCTGCTTGACCAGCGAGTTATCTGGTCCATACAGCAAGTGATCAAGCAGAACTGGTTGGCCCAGGTAGGCCAGTGCACGACACATGGTTGGCTACTCTCCGAGATCGTAAGGGCGTATAGCACTACGCCCCTACCTGTCATTACGGAATCAGCACCAACTTCCCCACCGACCCACGTGACTCCATATGCCGATGAGCCTCAGCCGCATCAGCAAGCGCGAACTTCTTACCGATGAGCATCTTGAGTTTCCCCTGCCCCATCAGTTGGAACGACTTCTCAATCCCCTCTTTGTGTTTGTCAGGCATCGCCGAGACCGTATAGAGAACGAATCCACTCACTTTGAGTGAGTTCTGAAAGAGGCTCATGAGGTTTAGTGGATCAGGAGGCCCGCCTGCACGTCCGTACAGAATGAGGTGGCCGAAGGGACTTAAGCATTGAATACCTTTTTCCAACGTAGGTTTGCCGACGGCATCAAGAATCAGATCGACCCCTTTACCGTCAGTGAGTTTTTTGGCTTCCGCCGAAAAGTCATGCTTCTCGTAATTGATAACGGCATCTGCGCCGTACTGCTTCACTAAGTCAATCTTGCTGTCACTGGAGACCGTGCCAATAACACGAGCACCGGCAGCTTTGGCAATTTGCACCGCCACGATACCCACACCACCTGCGGCAGAGTGAACAAGGACCGTTTGTCCCGCTGTTGTCTGATGCGAAGTGTGCAACATGTGATACGCAGTCAAAGTTTGAATCGGAAACGCGACGCCATCTTCATAGCTGACGAAATCCGGCAACGGGATCACTTGTGCGGCAGAGACAGTGCAGTACTCAGCGTAGGTTTTGACACCAATAGACGTGACCCGCATTCCTGGTTTGAGGTTGGTAACCTCAGGGCCAACCGCATCGATGACTCCTGCGGCTTCCATCCCTGGAATGTCCGGCAGTTTTGGCTTGATCAAATATGTCCCTTGGCGGAAAAAATTATCCGCAAAGTTAATGCCGATCGCGTGGGTCTTGATCCGCACCCAGCCTTTGCGGGGCTCAGGGACATCAATATCTTCATACTTCAAGACTTCTGGGCCACCAAGTTGGTGAAACTGCACTGCCTTCATGGCACGCTCCCTCCTCATGCGAGATGTGTGTTTTTCTCGTACTAGCGGAACGCTTTGAGGGAAGATAGATGGGGCATGGCTTGACAGTAGTCACTTGTCCGGGAGACAACTGAAATTGCTGAACAGGTGAGCACGTGGTAGGTCTAAACGAGGCGGTTATAAAAGCGAGGTCTGCGATGGTCGAAACAAGTCATGAAGCACTCTATGAGCGTTTCATTAGGCCTTTAGAAGCGCAACACCAAGGAGAGTTTGTTGCAGTTACTTCCGATGGGCGAGTCATTATCGATAAGAACGATATTCAGGTAGTAGACCAGGCGCTGCAACAATTTGGTCCAGGAACCTTCGTATTGCTAAAAGTGGGCAGTAAGGGAGTAGGGAAGTGGCGCAGGCAACCAGGCTTGTAACTCCTGCTTACCCATATGTAGAGGTTGCGTTTGTTATTGGGACTTTTCGCTCCCAACCCATCTTGGCTTACGTTGATAGTGGATTTGACGGGTACCTTTTAGTTCCATCGACACAGACAGTGTTATTTGGTCCATCCCAGTTCTCTACAAGTTGGGAACTGGGAGATGGTTCAGTCGTGCAGGCACAAGAGTACCGCGGTGAGGTCGAGGTTATCGGCCTTCCTGTGACTATCCCTGCTCGTATTACCTTCTTGGGGGACGAATATCTGCTTGGTCGTGGTGTTGTAGACCGCTTGCACATGACTTTTGACCGTGGCCAACGGCTTATTTTAGAAATCTAATAAGGAGGGACAATCGTTATGGCTGTCGTTCGTGGTGAAGAATTAATTGGCGAAGCGTTTAAAAGAGAAGGTGTCGATACTATTTTCTTTATGATGGGTGGCCCGACCAGTGGCGCGGCAGGTTCGTGTCTCAAACTTGGCATGCAAGGCATTTATGTCCGCCATGAACAGGCCGCAGCGATGATGGCACATGCCTATGCACGTGTGACCGGCAAACCTGGGATTTGTATTACGCCTTCTGGTCCAGGGACCGCCAATGCCGTGACTGGCTTAGCCAATGCGTGGGCGGATGCCGCACCGATTATTGCCATCGGTGGTTCAGCGCCGATGCGAGCGACGACGCTCGATTCCTTCCAAGAGATGGATCAAGTCGCAATGATGAAACCAGTGGTGAAGGCAGCTTATCGTGTCGATATCGCCTCGCGCATTCCTGAGTACATCAGCCTTGCCTTTCGTGAAGCGATGGATGGCAAGAAAGGTCCAGTCTATCTCGATCTGCCTGGTGACATTTTGTCCACCAAGGTTGAAGATGACAAACTTTACTGGCCGACTAATTATCGCGTCGATAGTCGTCCTGCAGGTGATCCAGCGCTGATTCGCAAGGCAGTTGAACTACTCGCCAAAGCCCAACGCCCATTGCTTGTCACTGGCAGTGGCGTGTTGTGGGCTGGTGCATCAGCAGAGATGCGCCAGTTCGTCGAAGCAACCGGGATTCCGTTCTTCACGACCCCACAAGGCCGAGGCGCCGTTCCGGAAGATCATCCACGGGCCTTCCCTGCCGCACGTTCGCAGGCATTTCGTGAAGCTGATGTTGTCCTGGTGGTCGGCGCGCGGGCAAACTCGATGTTATCATTCCTGCGCTCGCCACGTTTTTCGCCAGATGCCAAGTTCATCAACGTCAATCTAGATGGCAAAGAGATTGGCCATAATCGCGATGTCGCCGTCGGCATCATTGGTGACGCGAAACTGGTGTTTCAACAACTGACCGCCGAGGCAGCCGGAAAGATCGATGGCAAGCAAGAAACGGCGTGGGTTGCCCAACTTGCGGCGAAACAGCGCACCAATGAGGAGCGTAATTCTCCACTCCTGAACTCGACCAACGTTCCGGTTCATCCGTTGCGCTTGTGCAAAGAAGTGCGTGACATCATTACCCGCGACACGATTCTCGTCGTTGATGGTCACGAGATTCTCAATTTTGGCCGCCAATCGATTCCTATCTTTGAAGTCGGTGGCAGCCTCAATGCTGGTCCGCATGGCTGCATGGGAGTTGGGGTACCGTTCGGTATCGGTGCAAAAGCTGCACGCCCAGACAAACCTGTTGTCGTCCTCAGCGGCGATGGCGCGTTTGGCTGGAACGGTATGGAGATGGATACCGCCATTCGTCACAAGTTGAACATCGTCGTTGTCGTTTCCAATAATGCTGGATTCACCTCACGTCAGACTGGTCGCATGACCGCCAGCAACATGGGGCTTGATAACGTTGGTCGCGATCTCGGCTATCAACGCTACGACAAGATGGTCGAAGCTTTAGGTGGCTACGGCGAGTTTGTCGAGAAACCCGAGGATATTGCCCCAGCGATCAAACGTGCGATGGCAAGTGGCAAACCCGCGCTCGTCAACGTCTGCACTGACCCTGAAGCGCAAGCGACGACGGATATGGGATTTGGTGGATATTAGGGCGGTATTGAGTGATCGGGGCATTTTAATTGAGCCATTGAGTCATCGGGCGATCGGGCCATTGAGGAAACACTTCTATACTTCTTCAATGACTCAATGACCCGATAGCTCGATGATACGATGACTCAATAAGAAAAGAGCGAGGCTTTTCATGAAATTCGGTGTTCTCTACGCATTTCGTAATCCCCCACAATGGCAGCAACCATATCCTGATTTTTACCGGGCGCAGTTTGATCAAATGCAGGCAGTCGAACAGCTCGGCTACGATGTCGTCTGGATCACTGAGCATCATTTTATCGAAGATGGCTATCTCCCATCACTTCTTCCGGTTGCCGCGGTGATCGCTGACCGTACCAAGCGGGTACAAATCGGCACCTATGTCCTTTTGTTGCCACTGCACAGTCCGTTACGTGTGGCTGAAGATGCGGCGGTTGTTGATATTATCTCCAACGGCAGGCTGATCCTCGGACTTGGGCAGGGCTATCGCCTCGAAGAGTTCGAAGGCTTCAATATCAATCGCGATGACCGTCCGCGTATGACTGAAGAAGGCATCGAAGTGCTGATCGGTGCATGGTCACAAGACAACTTCACCTATAACGGGCAGCACTATCAATACAAAAACGTCACGCTCACGCCAAAGCCAGTGCAAAAACCCTATCCGCAGCTTGGTATTGGTGCTCGTGGATTGAAGCCAACGCGACGCGCGGCAAAGTATGGTTGTCATCTGATGGGCGGCGCCTTTGGGCAATATGACATCTATGTCAAAGCGCTCAAAGAATACGGGCGCGATCCGAAGGATTACGATGTCATGAACTTGCGTCCGATTTATGTTCATCGCGACCCAGAGCAAGCCTGGAAGGACGCCGGGGAGCACATTTTTTATCTCTTCCGTAATTACGGCAAATGGTTCGGCGCCGCTGGTGACCTGCGTGTCGATAGCCAAATGCAAGCGATGAATGTCACAAGTTTTGCCGAAATTCAAAATACCGACTTCTGGCGCAATACCGTCATTGCTGGAACGCCCGAACAAGTAACTGAGCGCCTCATCAAAGAGCACGAGAGCGCCCCATGTGACCACCTTCTCTTCTTCGTTCTCCCAGGCCTTCCATATGACAAGATGTTACAGTCAATTCGCTTGTTCGCTGAAGAAGTGATGCCACACTTGCGACCGTTGAAGACGCCGGCGAAGCAATAGGAACCAGGCTATAGGCTGCAGGCTGTGGGGAGAAGACGTTCGCATTAAGGTGTGGTGAACGCATAAGGTGAGTTCATAAATTTTTCCCCAGTAGGCTACAACCTATAGCCTGTAGCCTACTGCTTGTTTTCTGCAAACAACGCCACCTTATGAAAGGCAACGGCCTCTCGTTCACGGCTCGTCGCCGGAAAACCTACCCCGGTACGAAAGGTTAATGTATTGATACCCGGAGTGACCCACGCTGGATCAAGGTAGAGTTCATATTCTCGCCAGCCGCGCGACAACAGCAGGCGTCGTACCGGATGTTTATTGAGTGAGACTTCGAGAGGATAACAAGCAAAACTCTTATTCTGCAGAAATGGGCGAGCAGAAAACCGCATCGAATAACCATGCTGGCTCTGTAGTGGGACCGCGATACTCGCCTCTCCATGCTGCATCCAGGTGATTGATCCTATGGTTTCCTGCCCATTGTCTCCCCACGCCCCCTGTAACAACGTCGGCGTAGCAGTGCCCCCAAACGAGAAGGAAACAACCGGTTCCCGAACCATTGACAGCACAGAAGGCAAATGAATCCGCACCGCCGGAACGTAATAGAACAGCGGATACACCACACCTAAAACACTGCAGGCTAATACGATAGGTCGAAACGCGTTGCGCTCCTTCGATTGCGAGAGCGTCACACACAACCACGCGACCCCCAACGGCACCGTTCCGAGAATATCGCTCACCCAGTGATGCATGAGGTACACACGCTGCACGATCACCGCGCCAACACAACTGCCGAGAAGAACAAGACCGGTAGCCTTTTGCAGCAACGAGAGGCGTTGCCGAATAAGCCAGAAAGCTAACGTTCCGGCCAACAACACCGCACTCGTTGTATGGCCACTGGGAAAACTGTTCCCGACCAACAATGGGGACACACTACTGGGGCGCGAGCGTTCAAAGACGGTTTTGAGGAGTTCAGCAAGAAAGCCACCAACGACAATAACGGCGGTCCCGTATAAGACCTCATACCAGGCCCGGCGGAGACACAGATACACCCCAACCATCAAGGACAGAATAACCAGTATCCCTAGCGGCCAGTCCACGGAAAGCACGCGGCTACTCTCGCATCCTCGGTAACACTCGATCCAGTTGTAGACCGCAGCATCAAGTGGCACGAGCGTCGCAAGGAAGAGTAACTCCCCCAACACAATAGCCACAAGAACAATAGCGAGGCGGAGTGCGCGATTATTTATCAAAGACTTGTATCGCTTCGGCCCGCGCCCATTCCATGTTATGGCGATGGCGGTTGGCCATTTCTTTGAGGAATGCCGCAATATCTGGCGGCGGATGCAACGCGAGCGCTTGTTCGACTTTCCGCGCAACCCAAGCTTGTCCACGCGACAGCAAGGAAATCTGATCGTTCAGATTATCGAGACGTAAGGCGCGATCCACAAAGTCCCCAACCTTGGGTGAAGGATGACCTCCGTGCAAACGAATCAACCCCTCCAGCACCGACACATCACTCACCTCCACATCAGTGATATCGGCAAAGAGCGCCTTCAGCTGAGGGTTTGAGGTCTCCTGTGACATCGCATCAAGCAGTTGATGACCAGCCCGCTCGGCTTCCAGTAAGCGGTTGAGAATCGTTTCCAGCTCCGTATGCATGCGGCTATATTGGCGCAGAACCTCATGGGCGTCAAACCTGGTCCTCAGGCAATGCACTTTGTCCAATAGCTGGTGTTCGTTACAATTCCGTGTCATGAAAACTATCATTCTGTTAACTATCTCAAATATTTTCATGACCGCAGCCTGGTATGGTCACCTCAATTACAAAGAGACCGCTCTCTGGAAAGTGATTCTCATCAGTTGGCTGATCGCTTTTGTCGAGTATTGCTTCCAGGTCCCGGCTAATCGTATTGGTCACTCGCAGTTTTCTGCTGCGCAACTCAAAACTATCCAGGAAGTGATCACCTTGGTGGTCTTCTGCGTATTCTCTGTGGTCTATTTGAAAGAAGAGCTCAAGTGGAACTACATCGTTGGCTTCGTGTTCATCTTGGGCGCGGTGTTCTTTGTCTTTAAGAAATGGTAGAGAAAACCTAACACCAGAAAAGGAGGTCGTTATGTCAAACGTCTTGGAAGAAAAAGATGCGATCCACGAAACGATTGCCAATTACTGTTTTCATTTCGATGGGGCAGAGTTCGACAAATGGGTCGATCTCTTTGCCGAAGACGGGACATTTGAAGCGGGCGCACGAGGAACTCATCGTGGCAAAGAGGCGTTACGCAAGTTTGTCAAAAACATCCCGCTCACTGGCGGCAGCCCGATGATGAAACACTGCGTGATGAATGAGATCATTAAAGTGAATGGCAACGAGGCAACCGCCAAGAGTTATATCGTCGTGGTGCGGTCAAAGGGCGAAGGAGCGTTAGTCAACGGCCTGGCTGGCCGTTATGAAGACACACTCGTCAAGCACGGTGACCAGTGGCTGTTCAAAACGCGTAAGGTACATTTTGATTTGATGGGGGATATGAGATAGCGGCTAGGGGCTGGGGACTAGTCCCTTCCCCACAAGCCCCGAGTCTCGAGCCTCTAGCCTCAATGAGCAGCTTTTCATTCCTCGGTCCAAAGGCTCTGTGCTATGCTGCTAGGCAGAGTACAGGAGGTGCACCATGCGCGCTGTCTTTATTATGCTGAAGACTGATCCGGGAACGTTAGCAACGGTTGCGGATCGCGTCACGGAACTCGAAAGTTTCTCAGAAGCCTATTCCATCTCAGGCGAGTATGACTTGCTCGTGAAGTTGTACGTCGAGAATTTTGACGACCTATCACATCTGGTGACAGAACAAATTCAGAAAATTCCCCATATCCGAGAGACCTTCACCCTGCTGACCTTCCATGCCTTTAAATAGGAAGCATGGCGATGCGTATCCGGGCCGACCTCAACGAACCGATTGTCTTACAAACCAACGATTTGCCGTGGGAACCTTCCCCGGCACCAGGCATTGAGCGCCGCTACTTATCTCGCGATGAAGCGCAAGGCGTAGCAACCAGTATTGTTCGCTATGCTCCTGGGGCCTCTTTTCCCGCCCATACGCAAGCGCGTGGAGAAGAAATTCTCGTTCTTGCAGGAACCTTCGCTGACGAAAACGGCACCTATCCCGCAGGGACGTACCTCCGCAACCCACCAGGCAGCCGTCACCATCCGTACAGTCCCGACGGGTGTGTGATCTTCGTCAAGCTCGGGCATCTCAAGGAATAGCCTAAATCAGACCTGAGAACCTTCGTACACGTTACACTCCAGACGCCAAATCGTGTCATTCTGAGTCCTCCACAGCGCGCGGCGCGGAGCGTGGAGGCAGAAACGAGAC
>VGTJ01000172.1 GCA_016874775.1 Deltaproteobacteria bacterium | reverse complement strand
AGACTTCGATACTTAGACCGAAGCCAGCACACAATGGTCTCGTCTCTCATCCCTGCTCTTGTGCAGAGGCTCTCCACTCCGGTCAATCACTATTGCGGTAAGTTGTTTCCTGCCACCGCCTAACATCGTCAGATACTGCGTCAAGGCGCGAATCTTCTCGGCTGGCCCAGCCCCACTCTTGGGCAGACCAAGTTGCGCACAGATGAAATACAGGAGGTCGTCAATCGTTGAGCAGGTCAGGCTCGTACTGTCAAAGAATAAATAGTGTCCCGCAGATTCCAAGTCCTGCATCACCCGGCGCAGGACCGTCGTTTTTCCCGTCCCAGCTTCGCCAGTGAGCAGCAGAAATCCTTTGAACTCACGAATGCCGGACAACAGCGTGGTATAGGCCCGTTGGTAAATGGCGTTGGTGTAAAAAAACCGCAGATCAGTAATATCGGCAAACGGCTCCTCATGAAAGCCAAAGTACTCGGTATACATGAGCAGTCTCGGGGGCCTTTCTTTGTGGCACTCCGAGTTTCCCACAGCAGGATGGGAAATGTCAAATATTCGTCGCCAGAGCGCGACGTGAGTTTTACCGCTGAAAAGCCCAGAGCGGTAGATACGTCAGCCAAACGCCGACTTCATCCTAGCGACGAAACTCTTGCACTGACTTGGCAATGGTCCCGTCTCGATGGGCAATGGCGCGGGTCACAGAACGTGTCATCGCGCCAAAGGTTGGCATCCAACTCGAATGACGGCCAGGACCACCAGCAACAATAATCATGAGATGCTCTGGTTTGCGAATCAGCGGCAAAGCCACTTCACCGGGAAAGGCATCGTCTTGCCCAATCCCCATGCCAAACATCCCACCTGCTTCCCATTGCGCGCGCGGCACTCGCGCATGGCGGAACACATACTCACGAATCGCATCTTTGCTAATGCCATCACGACCGAGGATCGCTGCATGCTCCGGCCCCAGTGCGAGAATAGGCTCACCGAACGCATACGCGTTGTTCGATCCCATCCCAGCCATCGTACTGGCAATGGTTGTCAGAAGCCCTGGTGCAGCCGTACTGACGTGATCATTGATATTGTGTGGTCCTTCAGCACCACACACAGTGACGGTGCTGGCTTCGCGAGGAAACCCGCGCTCCACATGTAAGGGGTCCCACGGACTCTCACTTTCGTTCTCAGCAACGCAATATGAGTACTTCGAGGGTTGTCCTTGCGTCGCACGATCGAGGACTCCAGGGACACCACCACCGATGTTCAGCAAAATCAGACGCATGGCGCGACCAATGGTGGCATTGGGGCGCCACCCCTGTCCAAAAGCGTTGTAGCGCGCATTGACGCCCAGTTCTCGTGCAATGGGACCATTCAGAATTAGGAGTGGCGCACATGGATGCGTCGTACTCTGCACGGCATAGAGATTGAACTTTTCTTCGAGGACGGCTTCAACCGCCGTAATAATGACCGGGAAATACTCCGGCACACATCCCGCCAGTACCGCATTGATGGCGAGTTTCTCAATAGTGGCAATACCATACTTCGGCGGTACTGGACCGAGTTCATCTTGCGGATCGCGATCAGTCCAAGCCAACATTTTCTCGACCCGCTCTGGTGTCGGCGGCATGATCGGCAATCCATCGGTCCATCCTTGATCATAGAACCAGTCATTGACGACTTCGAGGGAATCATTGAGTGAGATTTTTTCAGATCGGAGTTCCATAAGGCACATGATGCGAGTTGCGTGTTACGGGGCACCTGGCGCGTCATACGTGGTGCGGTTGAGAAAGGTACGGCCTTTATCCTCACGCTACACGCAACACGTGTGAGGTCCCGCGCTCTCTTTACGCCGTTGCCTTCCGGCCCACGTGTTTCACCACTGGTCGCAAAAATTTTCCCCGATATTCCGTGGCTAACTTCTCAGACGGTTGAGTAAGAATAGCCAGGACCTCGTCCACAATGGCAGCGGCTTTCTGCGCGACTTCACCAGGTTTGTTCCCTGCGAGTGGATGTGGAATCACCGCGATCGGTACCCCTCCCATCCCTAAGTTTTGCGATTCTGCTCGTCCCAGCGGAGCAAACTCGTCACTACAGATCACCGCAGTCGGGATGCCGCGCTTTTCTAATTCGATGGTGTCGTGGAGACCCCACGACGTGCATGACCCTCAATCGCCAATCGCAACGATGGCGGCATCACACATTGAGAGTTTCGCTATCACGGCATCAGGAGCAGGCATCGCCGCGTTCTTGTCGCCTTTGACGACCGCGAAATTCCCGCACCGTGCGCGGAGCAATTCCTCAACTTTCTCCAACAGCAATCCAGCATTCGCTTTCCGGTTATTGAGAAAGCCAATCGTCTTGCCATGTAAGTCACCATGACGCCGCGCCAGCGGCAAATCTTGGGCTCGCGCATCGGCCACCGGATTGAGGACTTCGATAAAAGCCATAGAACCTCCTTTCGGAAGCGATCAGCAGTCAGCTTTCAGCTCAGAAGAAAAAAGGCTGATTGCTAATCGCTGAATGCTGAAAGCTTTATAGTCCATCCCTCTTGCCCGCGCAATGTTCGCACGGCTACAGTGCTGTCCATGCCGAACGTAATTATCCCGATTTATTACGACTATGCGTCGTCACTGTGTTATGTCGCCAAGAAAGTAATGGAGCAACTTCACGGCAAACTAGAAATCGAACTGCTGTGGAAAGGCGTACAGATTGCTCGTCGCCATCAGGGATGGAAGAACGGTGAGATGATCGGCGATGAAGCCAAAGGAAAGATTTTTCGTATTGCCAAAGAGACGGGGGTAACCCTACGAGTACCGGACCGCTGGCTCGATTCCGCCTACGCACTTGAAGGGGCGAAGTTCGCTCGTGAGCACGGCAAATTTGCCGAGTATCATGAGGCGGTATTTCAAACTACCTTCGCGGACGGCAAAGACATCGGAGAGCTTGCGACGCTCATCGACATTGCAGAAAGTGTTGGACTATCAGGTAGTGATTTGGAACGCGCACTAGAGGCAGGCTCGTTCACCCATCAGGTCAAAGAAACAGAGGCTGAAGCTGCAACTTTCAATGTCGCAGGTTATCCCACATTTATGCTAGGGACATTCCCCTTGATTGGCATTCAGCCCGCCGAAACAATGCGACTTCTCATTCAGCGTTATATCGATAAGTCACGCGAGCAGGTGAGGCATTAAAGGGAAACGCATGGGCGATGGGGCAAATGGACGACAGGGCGATGAAAACATGATGGGGTGGTCGCCGGTTCTCCCCTTCGCCGGGTCGCCCGTTCTGCTGTAGCTTCAGCTATGGCTACGCGCTCGCCCCTTTCAGGGATTCTGTATCCTCCAATCCCATCGCCACAATCGAGGCCTCAAAGCGCTGCTTCATCATCGCATCTTCACTGGTAAAGTTGCGCGTCAGACAGCAGTATTCAAGCTGTAGACCATTGGGGTCCTTAAAGTAGATCGACTTGGCCCAGTCGTGATCAACGACATCAGAGACGGCTACACCTTTCGCCTTCAATTCTTGGCGCTTCTCTTCCAGCCCAGCTTCTGTGCCAGCTTCAAAGGCAAAGTGATAGAACGCACTCGGTACGCCAAGACCTCGATTGATACCAGCATCATACTCAGTGGGCACTCCAGGAATTTTCTTTGCTTCCATGAAAGCGATCAACTGGTCGCGTCCAGTGTCAAAGAAGATATGACGGATCTGGCCACCTTCTTTGATCTTAATGGTATCGCAGCGCACCGGTTTGAAACCGAGAATACCTTCGTAGAACTCTCGAGTCTTGTCGAGATCCAAAGTCGAGAAACCCAGGTGAGAAAGCCCTTTATGAGACATCGCAGATCCTCCTTTGATTGATTGTACACGAATATCGGTGCTACAGCAGGTTTGATGAACATACCGCATGACACTGCCCCGCTTCTAGCACTGTTTACACGGGAAAAGTAGCCTCCCTCCCCTGCCCCAATACCCTCCCTCATGCTAAGAAAGCGCGCCATGAGTACCGACCTCTTTCCTGCTCGTGCTACGCTGAAAACCAAATTTTTCTTTGGCCTCGGCGCAATGGCCGAAGGAACAAAAGCCGCGGCATTCAATGTCTTCTTGTTGTTCTATTACAATCAGGTGCTCGGCGTCTCCGGTACTCTCACTGGGGCAGCCATTTTCATCGCCCTCTTGGTAGATGCCATCACCGACCCGTTGATAGGATCACTCTCTGATAGTTTTCACTCACGCTGGGGACGACGACATCCCTTTATGTACAGTGCTCCTCTCCCGATGGCGATTTGTTTTGTACTGCTGTTCAATCCACCGCCGGGCTTGTCGCAAAGCGGATATTTCTTCTGGCTCCTGACCTGGGCAATCGGCGTTCGTGCATCAATGACATTGTACTCAGTCCCTAGCGCCGCAATGCTGCCAGAGATGACTGCTCATTACGACGAACGGACTTCACTCGTCAGTTATCGTTTTCTGTTCGGCCTCATTGGTGCGGTGCTCATCGCGCAAATAGGCTATCTGCATTTTTTTGCTCCGTCCGCACAGTTTGCGGACGGACGACTCAATCCCGATGCGTACGGTGCTTTTGCTATAGTCGGAAGTGTCATTCTGATCACCGCGCTCCTCGGCTCCTGCCTCGGGACCCATCATCTCATTCCTTCTTTGCGTCCCGCTCAACACACCGAGGCTTTTTCGCTACGCCGCCTCACGAATGAGTTCCGCTTAGTGCTCGGAAATTCATCGTATGTTGCACTTTTCATTGTCACACTTCTGGCTTCCGTCGCTGACGGGTTTCTAGAGGTTGTCAGCCTCTATATGGGAACCTACTTTTGGGGGTTCTCAACCAAACAACTGTCCGTACTGACCTACGCCTATATGATCGCGACCGTCATTGCTTTCGCCTGCGCTCGCCCGCTTACCCAACGGTTCGACAAGAAGAAAGCAGCTGTCGGACTGGCTCTCTTCTTCAGTGTGGCCAGCCCTTTACCAATCTTTCTCCGCTTGGCAGATATCATTCCTGCAAACGGCTCTTCGACATTACTCCTGTTCTTGTTTTTTCACCTGTTAGTGGTGATCACGGTACAGATCATCATTCGTATCACTTTCGTTTCGATGGTAGCTGACGTTGTCGATACCCATGAACTTGCGACAGGAAAGCGTCAGGAAGGCATGTTTTTTTCCAGCCTCACGTTTGCAGATAAAGCGACCTCTGGTGTAGGGGGATTAATTGCCGGGGTCGCGCTGGATCTCATCTCCTTTCCACAGGGCGCGACGGTGGGCACGATAGCGCCAGAGACAATCTTTAAGCTTGGTCTCGTCGTTGGCCCCGGCTTAATGATGTTGCGTCTCCTGAGCTTGATGTGTGTGACACGCTACCGCATTACGCGCGAGTATCATCGGCAGGTTCTTGAACAATTAGCAGAACGGCAAGGAAGGAAAAAATCACCCACAGCTTCCCTCAGGCCAGAAGGGTCACTGGACTGAGCTGCCCAGCGTGTTTTACTCTCAGGGCCGTATCTTCTTGGACTCCCACTCTTCTCGTAAAATCGCCATTGCCACAGTATCGTAATAGCGACCCTCGCGAAAATGCTCTTGTCGTAAAAGCCCTTCGCGTTTGAACCCGACTCGCTCGTATGCACGAATGCCGCGCCGATTGTCGGCTATCACATGGAGCCAGACCCGGTTCAGATTGAGGGTCATAAACGCATGCTGAGTCATGAGACGGGTCGCTTCAGTACCGTATCCTTTTCCCCACTCGTTCTTGGCGCCGATCACAATGCCAAACTTGGCGTGACGATGCTTGAAGTCGACCTGCTCCAAGCTGGTCGACCCAACCAAGCTGTTCGTCAACTTGTCCACAATACCGAGGATGAGGCGGTGTTCATCGGTGTAGACATCGTCAAGGAACGCTTCTTCCATGTGGCGGTTCAACGGTCCTTTCACCAACAGGGTACGAGTCACATCCGAATCGTTCAGCCAGATCACAAAGAGTGGTGCATCTTCCCGCTCAAGCGGGCGAAGGTACACTTTCTCTCCAATGAGAAATGGATTTTTCATAGAACACTCCCAATCATAAACTTTATGCTCTTGACGAGATTTTGCCAAACTGTCACCATACACCACATGTTGGTTGACCGTCCGAGCACACATTATTGTTGGTGGTGGCTGCCTTAATCGGCGGCCCGGACGTTGTGTAACGAAAATCAACGGAGCCGCCTTGGACACGAGGTGGCTTTTCTGTTTCAGGACCGCTGCCTCATAGACCGAGGTTGCGGTCCTGCTGCTTTGTAGGACCAGGTTCTGTAATTTAAGAAAGAGGTAAGCGCTCAGCTATCAACCAGAAGACGCTTTCAGCCGTCAGCTCTCAGCAGTCAGTCAGAAAAAGAGAGCGTCGATAGTGGGATTGGAAGCTGAAAGCTGACCGCTTATAAAAGGAGAACCGTATGGCCAGCAGAGCAGCCATTCCCAGCGTTCATACCTATCAGACCCAAGGCGGCATTACCGTTCGCCGGGTCATCGAGGGCATTCCCACCGATGGCGCGATTGAACCCATCATTGACAGGCTGGATAGCCACCGTGGGGTATTGCTCGCCTCCAGCTACGAATACCCTGGTCGCTACACGCGTTGGGATATGGGCTTTGTCGATCCACCATTTGTACTCACTTCGCGTGAACGACAGTTCCGTATTACTGCCCTGAATCAACGTGGAGAGCTTCTGCTGAAGCCTATTATGGCTACAGTGCAGGCACTATCTGCGGTGACAGCAGCAGATATGCAGGGGAGCGACCTGATCGGCACGATCGCCAAACCCGCAGGTCGTTTTCCCGAGGAGCAACGCAGCAAACAGCCATCGATCTTTTCCGTGCTGCGTGCGTTGATCGAGCTTTTCTCTAGTCCAGAAGATCAGCATTTGGGTCTGTATGGAGCCTTCGGTTACGACTTAGCTTTCCAGTTCGAGCCGTTGCGCTTACGTCTCGAACGCCCCGCTGATCAACGAGACCTCGTGCTCTATTTGCCAGATGAATTGATTCTCGTTGACCATCGGCGCGAACAGGCCGTGCGTCAGCGTTATGATTTCGAGATTGGGGAGCAGTCTACCCAAGGACTCACTCGCGAAACGATCGCCAAACCTTATGTCAGTAGTGAACGCGTAGAAGCACCATTCGATCACGAACCTGGCGAATATGCCGCTGGGGTACGCCTTGCCAAAGAATCGTTTCGTCGTGGCGATCTGTTTGAAGTGGTCCCTGGACAGACGTTCTTTAGTCCATGCCCTGCGCCACCGTCAGAACTGTTTCGCCGCTTACGTGAGCGCAATCCTGCACCGTATGGCTTTCTCATCAATCTCGGTCAGGATGAATATCTTGTTGGTGCATCTCCAGAGATGTATGTCCGTGTCGATGGCGACCGAGTCGAAACCTGTCCGATCTCCGGCACCATTGCCCGTGGTGGCGATCCAATTAGCGATGCGATTCAGATTCAGCGGCTCCTAAATTCCACTAAAGACGAATCCGAACTCACAATGTGTACCGACGTCGACCGCAACGACAAATCGCGCATCTGCAAACCTGGCAGCGTGCGAGTGATTGGTCGGCGGCAAATCGAAATGTACTCGCGCTTGATCCATACCGTCGATCATGTTGAAGGGCATTTACGTGAAGAGTTTGATGCGCTTGATGCTTTCCTCGCGCACACGTGGGCAGTAACGGTGACCGGTGCCCCAAAAGCCTGGGCGATGCAGTTTCTTGAAGATCACGAAAAGTCACCGCGTGCGTGGTACGGTGGAGCAGTTGGCGTGCTCGGCTTTGATGGCAACATGAATACAGGTCTGACACTCCGCACGATTCGTGTCAAAGACGGTGTCGCACAGATTCGCGTCGGCGCCACGTTACTGTATGATTCAGATCCTGACGAAGAAGAAAAGGAAACACATCTCAAGGCAGCCGCATTCCTTGATGCTCTGCGCCACCCCCGTGGCACGACTGCAAAGGTACAACAAGACGCCCCCTATCCAGGACAAGGAAAACGCATCCTCCTGGTCGATCATCAAGACTCCTTTGTCCACACGCTAGCCAACTATCTCCGCCAGACTGGTGCCGAAGTGCTCACGTTGCGCGCCGGATTTCCGCACGAAGAGCTTGATGAGATACGCCCACACCTGGTGGTTCTGTCGCCTGGACCGGGTGCGCCAAAGGATTTTGATGTCTCAGGCACTCTCACCGCAGCGATCCAACGCAATCTCCCAGTCTTCGGTGTCTGTCTGGGCTTGCAAGGTATCGTTGAACATTTTGGCGGTGAGCTTGGCGTGCTCGACTATCCGATGCACGGTAAGCCGTCGTACATTCACGTACAGAGCGGCAAGTTGTTCAATGGGTTACCACGAGAGTTTACCGCAGCACGCTATCATTCACTGTATGCTCTTCGCGAGAAACTCCCAATGACATTGCAAGTCACGGCTGAAAGCGATGACAAAGTCATCATGGCAATTGAACATAACACCCTGCCGATTGCTGCAGTCCAGTTCCATCCAGAGTCGATCTTGACGTTAGGTGAAGATGTTGGACTGCGGTTGATTCGTAATGTCATTACTCTTCTTGCTCACTGAGCAAGGGTATGGAACATTAGGTGCTAAAGAAGACTCTAGGAGGCGACACGAGCATGAAAGATGGACTGCATGTCATCGACAGCGACTTACACGTCATCGAAGATGGCGATGTCTATGAAAAATATCTTGCCGACAAGTACCGCGACAAAATGCCGAAATACTTGGGCTTGAGTCCGACCAACTTTCCCCACTGGAATGTCCAAGGACAGATGATTCCACCATGGGCAGTCTCGACTGACGTCGTCAAAGCGCAAAAGTTCCTTGATAAGCCGACCGAGCATCTGTACAAAACCGTGCGCAAGAAGGGGTATGATTCGGCCTCGACGCTCAAAGCAATGGATGCCGAAGGTATCGATATTGGCGTCGTCTATCGCACCTTTGCCCACATGGTGGTCTCGATCGATGACTTGAAGCCTGCATACGCTACCGCATACTGCGCGGCCTTCAATGATTGGTTAGCTGACTACTGCAGCGTCGACCCCAATCGTCTCAAACCGGCGGCAATTGTCTCGTTGCACGATCCAGAGTTAGCTGCAGCCGAAGCACGACGCGCGGTGACGAAGAAAGGCCATGTCGGCGTAATTCTCATGCCGATGCCAATTAAGGATCGCTACGTCCACTCGCCAGAATGTGATGTGTTGTGGAAAGAGATTTCTCGCCTCAACGTGCCGCTCGCTTTTCACGGCACCAGTGGCGGTGCATCGAAGGACTATGTAAGCAATCGCTTCCGCGGCAAACCCAACTTCCGCACCCAGAATCATGCCGCGGCGTTTCCTTTAGAGTTGATGCTCGCCATGAGCGGTATGGTTGTCGGTGGTGTGTTACAGCGCTTCCCCAAATTGCGCGTCGGGTTCCTTGAAGGCAATTGTGGCTGGTTGCCGTGGTGGCTGCATCGGCTCGATGATCAATGGAAGAAATACGGCGGTGGCGAGAAAATTAAGCTCGATATCAAACCGAGTGAATTGTTCCGTCGTCAGTGTTTCATCGGCACCGATGTGGACGAAGACTTACTCAAAGTCGTGGTTGACGAAGTTGGTGATGACAACATCGTGATGTCGGTAGACTACCCCCATGCCGATGGTCCCTTCCCCAACGGTCTCAAGACCTTCCTCGAATTGCCTGGTGTCAGCAAGAAGTCCAAGCGCAAGATTATGTGGGAGAACTGCTTGCGGTTGTACGGGTTTGAAGAGAAGCAGTTGTTGAAAGCAGCGTAACTGCAAAGAAGATGGTGGGTGGGCATTCTGTCCACCCATTGTTAGAATCGCCGTGGCCACTGACGAGAACCGTGCAAAGTGCGAAGAATCTGTACAACACCATCACGAACACGGTACGGAATGATAAAGGGAGTGCCACCAACGACTAATTCACGAGTTCCCGGCACTCGTCCTGGCCGACCCGAATGAGGAAGTGTCTCAAGCCGACGAACCGCCTCGTCAATACGAGTAAGCAGATCAAGTGCGGCTGTTGGATTCTCTTCAGCTGTCGTGCGGTAGATCGTTTCAAGATCCTTCTCGGCCTTCGGTAACCAAACCACCATTAGCGAGCACCCTTTCGGGTTCTTTTGTTGCCCGAGGCTCGCACTCTGCGCATCACCTCCGCATGCGGAATCCACTCTTCTGGCTTGGCAGCATCTGCTTCAGTTACAGCCTGTTTGATCTCCTGAATTTGCCACTCATTAAGTTCAACATACTGACGAATTGCTTCTGCTGCCAAATAGCTACGGGTTCGGTCTGTCGCTTTGGCAAGCTGCTCGAGTCGCTGCTTGGTTTCTGTATCGACACGAATAGTCAGGGTGTCTTGCATGTGTGTGCTCCTGTACACACGCTAACACATAACCTTACAGAGGTGAAGGCCTTCCCCCGGAAACGCTTCGCTTATTCCGGCCTACGTTCCGTGTCGCTCCGACCCCCGTCGTTACGTGCAAGTACCACGGCTCCTTAATCCCCTGACACCGAATCGACTTTGCCAAAGAGTTGCTGCAGCCGTTGCAAATCGGCTTGCGGAAGTGAAGGTTTGAGCAGGGATGCAACATTCTCCTGCAAATGATCCACATTCCCTGTACCGGTTAACACAGTATGCATTCCAGGTTCATAGCGACAAAAGCGATAGGCTGCTTCGGGAAGAGATGTCGCTCCGTGGTCAGTCAAAAAACCCAGCGGTTCATCCTCACGACACGCATCTTCAGCAAGCTGGCCATCTTTGCGTAAGCCGTCGAGCAATGTCTTGAGTTTGTCAGGTTGACTGAGCGCGCGTCGCACGGCGAACATGCCTAATACACCGATGTTCTTTTGTTGCGTCTGCGGAAATACGCGCATTCGTGCTGAAGGATTCAACAAACTGAAGCCAACCATCATCACATCCCAACAGTCGGTGGCCACTGCTTGTTGCAGCATGCGATGCTGAGGATCGTTGATAAACGCCTCGGTGATCCCAATCGCCCGCAGCTTTCCTTCATCTCGCATTTGCAGCAATACCGGAACGAGAGTCTTGTAAGCAAATTCGTACTGCGAGGAGCGGACGCCATGCAGAAAGTAGATATCGACATAGTCCGTTTGTAGCCGCTTCAAGCTCTGTTCCAAGCCGCGTCGCAACTCTCCGGTCGGATCAGCATGATCAGGTGAAGGCGGTAGCTTCTTGGTCGCGACAAATACGCGATCGCGTGGCACTTCAGCTAGAGCTTTACCTACGATCGTTTCAGTACCATAGACCTCAGCGGTATCGATAAGATTGATACCCAAATCTACTGCACGGCGCACAACCGCAATCGACTCCTGTTCGCTCTTGCCTGTCGCGGTTCCCAAACGACTGGGACCACCGCATCCAAGACCTGCAACACTCACTCGCCAACCTGTTCGTCCCAGTGTGGTGTATTCCATGAGCGCTCTCCCTCCTTAGCCGTTAGAACACAGGTAGTGATCAGATTGGTATCTTATCAAGTTGGCATCTGCGGGAATTTTGGGGTCGTCGGGTCCATGTGGTCCCACGGCTGCGCACTATCCGTATAAATGTCTCGGGCCGGACGTACCCAGCTTGGATCATCGAGACTCGCGGCATACAGCACCATGAGCGAAGGGCGCGCGGAGTTGGTTAAGAACACAGGCGAGCCACAGTGTGAACAGAACGCCCGGCGCATGGTACTGCCACTGTCAGCTTGCTTTTCATACCACGTTGGAGAACCGCTCAGTTGACGGAACGCTGTCGTAGCAACGCCAACGGCAGCAAAGTACGCGCTCCCCGTCGCTCGTTGACAATCGCGGCAGTGACAGTTGCCCATGTACAGTGGTTCTGCCATACATTCATAACGAATCGCGCCACACGCACAGCCACCAGTAAAAGGAACAGCCATAAAAACCTCCGTTGTGAGATGAGACCACAGGTAACGGATTCCGCAGCGTAAGAGAAGAGGTCACAGGACAGTCGAACAAAGCCTGCCCCGTTCGTATCGCGCATGGTCGGACGCCTCCACAGGATGGTCGAAAGTATAATGCTGTGGTAATTCACTCGAATAGCTCTCTTGCTTTCGTCTGGAGGTCTGTATGTCAACAGTGCCACTCCCCTACTCAGAAGCAGGTCCCATCTGGCTGCGGACTCGCCCTATTTTTGAGATGACCGATGACGCGTTTTTCGAGCTCTGCCAAATCAATCGTCAACTACGCATTGAACGAACCGCAGAAGGAGACTTAGCCATTATGCCACCTGCAGGAGGAGAAACTGGAGACAAGAACGCGTACGTCATAGCATTCCTAAAAATTTGGTCGTTGCAGGACACTACGGGGGTGGCATTCGACTCTTCAACAGGGTTCATCCTTCCGAACCGTGCGATTCGCTCTCCGGACGCCGCATGGGTCAAACGCGAACGACTTGCGCACCTGACACCAGAACAGAAAAAGAAATTTCTCCCTCTCACCCCAGATTTCGTTATTGAATTGTGTTCCCCCTCTGACACGCTCAGAGCAGTGCAAGAAAAAATGGCAGAATACATGGCAAATGGGGTACGGCTCGGATTATTACTCGACCCGCAAGAACGATGCGTGTATGTGTATCGTCCCGCAGTGGCGGTTGTCCGTTTAGAAAGCCCTTCCTCAGTCTCCGCTGAGCCAGAACTCCCAGGGTTCGTGCTTGATTTGACACATATCTAGGAAGGCAGTTTTTAGGAAAAGACAATGTCGCGTACCGATGAAATCCTCACACTTTGGTTCGGCGAACCCCATGATGACCACACGTACTACGACACCTGGCATAAGCGCTGGTTTAGGCGGTGGCAGGAAACAACTTACCGCAATAGTGATTGACCGGAGTGGAGAGCCTCTGCACAAGAGCAGGGATGAGAGACGAGACCATTGTGTGC
>VGTJ01000171.1 GCA_016874775.1 Deltaproteobacteria bacterium | reverse complement strand
GTGAAATCTTTCCTGAACACCCTAGCCCCCCCACCTCTCCCTACGTTATCTGTCTCTCCGCTATCGTACCTCACTCGCTCGGCTTTGGGTATCTTCTTTTCTCAAAATCACCTTAGTACGTTTTGCGAATGGTGAAGTACAGTACAAGACAGAAACCTTATGAGCATTTTCGCTTAGATACCAGTCCCTCTCAATGCAGACTTGCGTAGGTTCAGCGACATGGTCTTATGATGCTCAATATGTTGGGTGCTCTTCCGCGATGCACCGCCCACGTGCAACAGCGAAGCGTGGCTTGAGAAGGGACACTGCCGCCGGAATAAACACCAGCGCGCCAACTACATGAAACAGCAAGATCAAGCTCAATAATAAAGCCATCTCCGCCTGAAACTTCATTGGAAAGAAGACCCACAAGATCACACTGGCAACCAGTGTCGTGCCGGTGAAGAAAATCGCTCGGCCTGTGGTTAACAGTGCGCGCTCGTTGGCGAGGTCGAAGTCCTGGCTGTTCGCATACTCTTCAACAATGCGGCTGAGCACGTAATAGCCGTAATCGATGCCGATACCGATACCGACGGCAGCAACCGGTAACGAATTGATGTTCATATCGATTCCGGCCAGATACATAAAGGCTTCAGTCAATGGTTGCGCAATGATCGATGGTAACATCACGATGAGTGCAGCCAGCACCGAACGATAGGTGAGATAACTAAAGAGGAACACCGCGATGAGGACGAGCAGCAAATTGTAGCGGTACGCGTATTCGACTTCTTCTTGCACAGCGGCAAGAATGCCCACCAAGCCACCAGCGAGTCGAAAGGTGACTGCTTCGTGCGGATGGGCAGCCAGGTACTCTTTCGCTGTCGCGATAGCCTGTTTGGCTTCAGCGTTCGAGGCCTGGCGATAGTAGAGCGTGATCGGGGTGTTGCGATAACGATCAACCATCAGTCGGACGAGTTCAGGGCTGCCGCTCATAAGAAAAAAACTGGTGTCGATGTCGTGTTGTCGTGTCGGAAGAATTTCCCAATTGGGGTCACCTTCGTGGAGGAGGCGAAAGACGCGCTTGATGGTGGAGGTCGCGCTCGCTGACCCTGCAGCGCCATGTTGCTTCATGTGCCATTGGAACGCCTCAATGGCGGTGAGCACCGACTCCTGCTTGAGGGCATTTTCGATTTGCCCTTCGGCTACGACGATCATTTGACTGGTGCCGATGAACTTCTCGGCGACTGTACGCGCAGCGATGGTGTAGGGATGATCGGGATACATTAACGCTTCACCCATTGAGACTGTGCCAACCTGCAGTTTGCTGGACAGGTACAGACCCACTGTCAGCGAGAGCACCAGCATCACCACACTCGCATAACGGCGGTCGTCCTGACTGAGCCATACCAGCACGTGACACATTGCAGCATAAAAGCGGTCTGAGAGCCGTATTCCAGCTTTATGATCGCGAGGTGGCGGAGGAAGGAAGGTGAGCAACACGGGGTGGAGTGTGATGACACTGACCGCGATGGTAAGAATCCAGAAGCTGGCGATGAAAGCCAGATTCTGGATGACGGGAATACGCGCCACCGCTAACGTAAGGAGTGCCAGTGCGTCGGCGGCAATAGAAACAAATGCGGGATCAAACAAACTGAGATATGAGGAAACGATCGCTGCTTGCTTGTCAGCCAGGCGTGCATACTCTTCATGAAAGCGTTCCATCGACTGCACGGAGTGTGACAGGGCCCGAGCAGTAATGAGAACAAAGACCACCAGCACAAGCGGATCAAGGTGAAAACCACACAGCCCGGCAAACCCCAGAGCCCACAGCGCGCTGAGAAAACCAGAAAAGAGTGGGACGACTACCCCGATCCAGGTGCGGAAATAGAAAGCGAGCATGACGGCGATGGTCACCGTCGTGAGCGCCAGCACCAGCAAAATCGTAGGGTAGTAATACTGTACCCAGGCATAGAGCATGGGATAACCGGAGACGAAGATGCGAGTGTTGCCGTCCTGGTAGGTGGCTTGTAACTCGTTGATGCGGTGCCAGAGATAAGCGAAGTCAGTGCCTTGATCCCATAAGCCAGCAGTCACAAGTGCGGCTTTATCATCGAATGAGACATGAATGCCGCGCACGCCGCTATTGGCGTAGACTTTCTCGCGAATCTTCTGCACTTCTTGTTCGGTCTCGGGGATTTTTTTGACGATTGGCAAGGCAGTAATGCCAGAGGCTGAAATGGTGATATCGCGCACACTGGGATGGGCGAGTGAGACAACCTGGAATGGATTGATGCCGCGACTATCCATCAGTGCGCGGGTAAGTGAGTCGATTTTCTTGATGGTTTCTGCGGTGTAAATCGTCCCTTGCTCGACTTCGAGTACAACTTGCAGCACATTGGCGGTACCCATGAGTTGGCGATACTCATTATAGCGTTTGATGTAAGGATGCGCGGGCGGGTAGAGATCGAAAAAGTCAGTGTGAACCCGTAAACGTGTGACGCTGTAACCGAAGAGTATTGTGCCAAGCACGATGAAGATACAGACCGCGAGGCGATGGCGCAGTAAGAAATAAAGATAACGCTGGGTGAGGGCGCGGCGGTCGAGGAGGGTGAGGAGTTGCATGGAGACAAGAGGATAAGAACGCCTGTGGTTTTTTGCTGGAACAGTGCTGAAAATTCTCTCTCCCTTAGGGAGAGGGCTAGGGTGAGGGGATCAAGTATTGCGGAGCGATGAATGCGAATTGTGGATTGAGCAGGCAATGCGTGTGACCCGTTTCCTCCATCTGTAGTTCCCGTCGACAATCCCCAATTGGCATCCCCTCATCCTGACCTTCTCCCTGAGGGAGAAGGAACCTTTTGCCGTATCTGTGCGACTAGATCATTGCCGGAAACGCTTCGCTTATTCCGGCCTACTTCCTATGCCCCAGCATGTGCCGCTCCGCGTGCAATCGCTTCCTGCGCAATCCGCTCGCCACCAAGCACCCCAAAACGTGGCTTGAGCAATGACACTGCCGCAGGGATAAAGATCAACGCGCCGATGACGTGGAAGATTAAGATCAAGCTCAGCAACAACGCCATCTCTGCTTGAAAGCGCATGGGAAAGAAAATCCACAAGGCCACACTAGCTACCAACGTGGTACCGGTGAAGAAAATCGCGCGACCAGTGGTCATCAATGCGAGCTCGTTGGCTTTATCGAAGTCTTTCACTTCAGCGTATTCTTCGACGATGCGACTCAACACGTAATACCCGTAATCAATGCCGATACCGATACCGACCGCGGCAACGGGCAAGGAGTTGATATTCATGTCGATACCCCACAGATACATGACCGCCTCGGTGAGCGGCTGGGCAATCAACGAGGGCAACATCACGATGATTGCTCCCATCAGTGACCAGTACGTCAGGTAACTGAGGACAAAGACGGTTCCCAGCACTAGATAGAGGTTAATACGATACGAGTTTTCGATTTCCTCATTGACCGCGGCCAAGAGGCCGATGAGCCCACCGGCAAGGCGGAACGTCACGTGCTCTTGTGGATTGGCGGAAATAAATTCTTTTGCCGCTTCCAGCGCATTTTTTGCCACCAGATTGGAGTAATCGCGATAGAACAGGGTGACTGTCGCATTGCGGTAGTCTTCACTAAATAAGTGTCCGGCATCTTTCCCGCCGCCTTGATCACTGGTCGTGAAAAAGACGTTGCCTATATCTGACTGACGCGAGGGGATAATCTCCCAGTTTGGATCGCCTTCGTGGAACATGCGAAAGACACGCTTCAAGATGGAAATCGCGCTGATCGACCCGGCGGCTCCACCTTGTTGCCGCATGTAATACTGAAACTCCTCCATGCCACGCAGAACATCTTCGTTTTTGATCGCGTCCTGCTCTTTTCCTTCAACCACGACGACCATCTGACTCGCGCCCAAAAATTTCTCTCCCACTTTGCGTGAGGCGACATTGTAGGGATGATCCGAGTACATGATCGCTTCACCAATCGAAACCGTGCCAACTCGTAATTGGTGTGAAAGATAGAGTCCGACGGTAAACGAGAGGATCAGTGCGACCACACTGAGATAGCGTCGGTTATCCTGACTGAGCCAGACCAGGATACGGCACATGCCCTGATAGAAGCGGTCTGACAAGCGCGTGCCTGCCTTCGGGTCATGTTGTGGAGGTGGAATGAACGTCAGCAACACGGGATGAAGTGTAATGACACTAATCGTGATGGTGAGAATCCAAAAGCACGAGACGTAGGCGAGACTTTGAATGACCGGAATACGTGCGACCGCCAGGGTGAGCAGTGCTAACGCATCCGCCGCGATCGACACAAAGGCAGGGTCAAACAGGCTTAAGTAGGAAGATAAAATCGCCTCTCGGCGGTTACCGAGACGGAAGTACTCTTCGTGATAGCGCTCCATCGATTGCACAGAGTGCGAAAGTGCACGGGCAGTGATAAGCACGAACACCACCAGCACGAGGGGATCGATATTGAAACCGAACAAGGCCGCAAAACCGATGGCCCACAAGGCACTCAGCAACCCGGAAAATAAGGGAACCAACACGCCGATGATCGTGCGGAAATAAAACCACAGCAACACACAGATCACTACGCCAGTGAGAAAAATGACCCGCATGATCGCTGGCGAGTAGTGTTCGACCCAGGCATACAGCATCGGGTAGCCGCTGACATAGAGCTTGGTGTTGCCATCCTCGTAGGTCTTGTAGAACTCACCCACACGGTTCCACAGATACTCGAAATCAGTGCCTTCTTCCCACAAGCCACCGGTAATGAGCGCGGCTTTACCATCAAGGGAGACGTGCACTCCACGTACGCCAGGGGCGGTGTACACTGCCTCGCGAATCGAGGCTAACTCACCAGGTGTTTCTGGCACTTTCTTGACTAATGGTAAGGCGGTGATGCCAGACGCAGAGATCGTAATGTTTCTTACACTTGGGTGAGTGAGTGAGGTGACCTGGAATGGATTGACTCCCTTGGTTTCGACGAGTGCACGCGTCAGCCCATCGATTTTTTTGATGGTTTCGACGCTATAGATATCACCCTCTTGGACTTCCACAACAATTTGCAAGACGTTGGCAGTGCCAAACATCTGGCGATATTGCTGATAGAGTTGGATGTAGGGGTGGCCAGGGGGGTACAAATTAAAAAAGTCGGTATGGACGCGTAGATGAAGCGCCTGGTACCCAAGGAATATCGTGCCGAGCGCGATGAAGACACACACTCCGAGACGGTGACGGAGCAAAAAATACAAGTACTGCTGGGTGATATAGCGTCGATCCCATTTGCGCTGAACGTTTTCTGCCATGCGTTCTTCCTATGTTCTATTTCTCATGGACTGGCCGAACCCACACGCCTTGGTCAGGCGACTTTCCACTGGTAAGAACAAGTCCGTCAGCGCCAACGAAATAGGAATTGTCACTTGGAGTGATTGCTAACCGTCGCAGCCATGACAGACGATATTCTAAGCCGAGTTCGCGCTTTTCCCACTGCGTACCGCTTGAGGTGGAGACGAGGACTGCGCCTTTATCACCAACAATCCACCCCGTTTCTCCCTTGACGCCGATGTCGTACAGTGCTTCCTGACTGCCACTGGGTTGAAATTCCCACTGTCGCCCACCGTCCTGTGTGCGAGCAATGGCTCCCTCTTGTCCGACAACCCAGCCCTGTTGCGGAGAAATATAAAATAGACCATACAAACTTGGTGGCGGGGTCAGGGCACCAAAGGCTTCAAGTTCCTCATCGCTCATTAGCTCTTCGTTTCCGTCAGATCCTGCCTGTTTTGGCGGACGCGGAAGAGTGACACTTTCCCAAGTTTGGCCGCCGTCTTCGGTGCGGACGACGCGTCCTTGTTCACCGACAATCCAGCCATGGGTGGCGTCAAGAAAGAAAACTGAATTCAAGACAATGTCTTCGCGCACACGGGCATCATTGATGCCACTTTGCGTGATTTTTGCGATGATCTCACGAGAAAGCAGCTGCCCAGCCTTGGCAATAATCTCACCAGTGGTTGGGTCTTTAATATCGGTAAATGCGGCCGGGTCAATTTGTCCACGGCCAGTCAACGCTGTCGATAACGACCGCTCTTGCCAGTGCTGCCCGCCATCGTCAGTAAAGAGGACCGTTCCCCAGTGCCCGACTGCCCAACCTTTTTGGTTGTCAATGAAGTCAACGTCAAAGAGGGGATAGGTGACATTGCTGGTTTGCGCTTTCCAGCTCTTGCCTCCATCATCAGTGTGAAAGATGATGCCGCGTTCACCAACCGCCCAGCCGTTGTTCTGATCGGTGAAGTCCACTGCGGTCAAGAGCAAATTGGTCTTACTCGCTTGTTCCTGCCAACTCTTACCGCCATCAGTGGTATAGAACACCTTGCCCAGTTGACCGACGACCCAGCCAGTGTCTGGCGTGAGAAAGAACGCACCATGCAAGTTCACGGATGGTCGCGTGAGCGACCCTTGATTGGCATGGACTAACTCTGAGAACAGGAGCGCTACGGCAAAACCACACACTAACGCCCTGAGAGATGTATTCGTGATATGACGCATACGCACAAGGACATGTCTCCTTAACTGGGAGCTACGAAAAAGGGGATGGTCACCCATCCCCTTTTGACCTACTTGCCATACTCTAAGAAGCGTTCGAGTTGGAAGATGTCGCCACTGCGACCGGAGTTGTAATGCACGGTCGCGCCGCCCTCTTTGCCGAGCGGCATGTTGCCGTTGTCTAACCCGGCGGTGCCACGGTTGGTTCTCTCGTCACCAATGACGGTACCGACCCCATCAAAACAGACGAAATCTTTATCGCCATTTTTGAAACGGGGAAACTCCGCCCACAACGTGCCAGTCCGCCAGTATTCACCACTGCGGTTGTAGATCTGTTTCCAGACTGGGGAGAACGAGTTTTGTTCGATCGAGAAAATCTGCCGCCCGTAATTGTAATACGGATCTTTGGGCATGGCCTCAATGTAGTACACTGGCACCGGCACCCACAACAGGTCGCTGACCCACCATGAGGCATATTTTTGTGAAGTATCTTGATAACCAAACGAGACTTTTTTATAGCGTTGCTCGTACGCATCAGGGACATTCGCGTAGCTCAGGCTCGTCGAGTGTACAGCACTATAAGTGATATGGGCGGTGTAATCGTCCTCTGCTTGCTTGGCGCCCCGCGCCACGGGGATCAGGGCGGCGCCAGTGCCAACGTACTTCCATTCCATCATTTCCACTTTGCCGTTGTACATGGGCGTGCCATCGTCCTGCGTGAACTCGGTGCCGAGCGTCGCATCTGAACGGTTCGCAGCAGTGAGGCGACGCACCCGACGGGTTGATGGTGAGTAACTCCACACACTGTCCCATTTCTTGGGATCTGCCCAGCGCCAGGTCAGGTTTGACGAACCGAAAGCATCCGATGGTTCTTGAAAGAAGAAGATTTCCTGGAAGATCACCGGCCGATTGAGGCTAACCGCATTGCGACGAAAATCAACATACTGACGAATGACTTTCGGACTGAAGTAGCGATCATACGAACCACCATGAGGAGCAGAGACCACCCGTGCGCCTTCATGGTCTTGCTCGCCACAAGCGCCAGCTAAAGAGACCAGGTTCCATGCGATTTTAGCGCCGACTTTGGCGGGGTCTTCTTTGAAATCGATATCTGGATACGGATAACCAAGCGGCATTGGTGATGGCCGTTGTTTAGTGGCTTTATCGACGATGCCAGCCTCTGCGTCGACATCATATTTCCCGCGGCTTTTTTCGCTTGAGGCGTTAAAATCTTTGTCCCATAGTTTCGCTGGATTGAGCGTGTCTGGCTCTGGGAACTTACCAATGGTAAAAATGTAGTCCCCATTTTTGGTGCGATTGTACACCGCTTCTGGAACCAGGTCTTTGATGAGATCGGCATTCTCTTTAGTGATTTTCATACCGACCTTAAGGCCATACTTTTCGGTTAACGCGGTTGTGAGCGGTGGAGTATCTGCTGCATTGGCACTTGCCCATCCGAGTAATAGGGCGACCGTGACAACTCCTATGAGCGAACATCGTGTGATCATGGAAGTCCTCCTTTTATCTTAGAGCAAGTAATCGATACGAAATGCGAGGTTGTCTTTATCTTTGAACAAGCCGATGCCGCCGCCGAGACTTTGGACGAAGCGTCCTTCTAACCAGCTATACTCAACGCGGAAGCGGAATGGGTCGCGAATGAAGGTCAACGCTGGCTGAAAGAGCCACGCACCTTCCCAGTCATACAAAACGGTGGCTGAGGGTTGCACCTGGGAGATGTTGAAGAAGTAGGCTGCAGAGTAAAGGGTGTTGATACCAAAAGTGGTGACAAAGCTGGTGCGGTCAAGATCGATATACTCTCCGGGCTTGCGCTGCAAGGGAACTTTGATGCCACCTACTCCTCCCTGAAGGCCAGTGTAGAAGAGCTGGCCAGTCAGTGAGAAAGTATTGTTCGGGTTCAAGAAGCGCCACCATTGGTTATGGTCAAATCCAATCACACCACGGATCACATTCCGTTTAGGAATGGGGACACCGAGGCGAAAGTTCTGGTTCTCTATGAAGAAAGGTTCGCCAAAAAACCCAGCGAGTTCGGTCCGAATGACGGTGTAATTCAGGTTCAAAGGAGTGAGTGGTGTAGTAGCAGTAAGACCGACAATTTGCACGTTGGGGTATTTGAGACGCAGGACCGGATTGCTGGCTTCGTTGAGGCGCAGAGCGGCTGTCGCACTATCTGGATAGGTGGACATATAGGCGAGTGAGAACGATATATCTGCCCACGTCCACATCAGTCGCGTTCCCCAGCGACTATCTTTAAGTGAGCGATCCGGACGTTCAATTTGGTTTCCTCGTGAAGCACCACGACCAAGTTGAGCAAGACTTGCCACCAGTGTTGGAGGAAAGCCTCTCGGCGAAGCTGCGCCAGTCACTCCCCACGGGGTGCGGCCTGGCGCTCCGGCTGGTAAACGGGAATCGGGAGCAATGAAGGCTTCAAGGGCAGCGTTGTAAATATCCCATTGCGGATAGTCACCGAGCCCCACGGTTGCCCGTACCATCATCAATGGTCGGCGCCGTTCATCAAGCGGAATCAAGAAGCCACCAAAGCCATTATCGAGAGGGTTAATGCGATCAAGCAAACGGAAGGCATCAGTTTCTCCCCACGACAGATTTTGCCGTCCGATGCGGAGGTTCACGGTCTTGAGCAGCTGGAATTGGCCGTACACTTCAAAGAGTTGCAGGCGATTGCCCTTCTGCAAGCGTGGGGGAATCGGTTTGCCTTCTGAGCGCAGTTTGTGACGAAAAATATCCGGCCCGTAGTCGTACACGCCGTCGTACTCGAAGCGGGGGTTGAAGAAGAAGCGCGCGTCTTCAACGTGTAAGAGGTCAACTAACTCTCGCCCGAATGGCGCATGCTGGAGCCACGGTTGGACCTGCACGAGGAGTTGTGGATCAATGAAATAGCGATGCTGCAGCATCGTCCAATCCGATGCTTTGGGTGCAAAGCGGCGCGAATCTGTCGTGCGGAATCGCACTTGATTATAGAACACACCGGATAACTGTATGGTCCGTGCATCGTCGAGAAAAATCGCTTTCGTCGGATTGACGAAAACAAGATTCATAAGAATAAAAACGGCAGATGCCAGTAACGCAGACCACCTCGTCCATGGGCGCATTGTCATCCCTCCTTTGCGCTGTGTCGACACGCGCAGCAAACGACAACTACAGAACTGGGTCAATGTATTAGCCGTGTTTGTACCTTTCAGACGGCGTTTCCACGAGCGATCAGTTGCTCGGCGAACTCACCAACTGAACGGTCATTCAGGTCGTGTCACGCGTAGATTTCCCCCATTTGTGAAGCCCTCCTTTTGGCATAGAACTGATGATGCAGGTTTCTGTTACCAAGGTTTCATTCTCATTTCATGCTGGTCTTGTCAAGGGAGAGGGGTGCTTGTGGCGCAGGCTATGGGTCGTCGCCTTTACGAGAAGAACCAGCTGTGATCTTGGTGACCAGGAACATGTGATCGCCCACGTAGAGATGGCCTTCGATGATTATCATTTGCCCTTCAATCTGGGGATCGCGGAGGACATTGAGCAGCTCCGCAGGGCCAGTAAAGTGGAGCTGACGCGGGAACAGGCCTTCGAGCAATCGCGTGCCGCTGGGACTGCGACCGGAGAGTTTTTCGACTTTTGCGATCTGCATCCGCCACTTTACGCTCTTGATAGAAACATTGAGTGAGGAAAGTCCTGCCGCTTTTCCTTCGGTGACGGGGAGAAAACTGCCAGTGAAGCGTACCAGCGGCGGTGGTTCCGGGCTGATCTGTGCTGCCGTATGACCAGGGCAAAGGAAGAAACAGAGCAAGATGGTCGTTACCATTATATCCATCGAGAGGAAAACGAAACGGTAGGGGAGGGAAGTCATGAGAAACCTCCTATATAGAATTGCGTGGCACTAAAAACGGGAGAATTGTTCTTTCTTCCTCACCCGTTTCGTTTGACTGTTTTAATGCGGAGCATTTTCCTTGAGCGCTCCAACATCTTTCTCCATCGTTCCATGTCATCGGTATTCTCTGTTATCAAGTCGGCCTTCGCTTTTACTGCGCAGAGAGCGATGAGGATATCGTTAATGTGATCTTGTGGCTCTACCGCTCCATGGCGTTATGGTCTGGGGTGACGATATGCCCTCGCTGTAGGAAACTTGAGTTGATCTCGTCATAGTCTCTTTTGTCGGCTGCTGTCCGTGCTCCAGCGTAGAGTTCTTGCATCACTACCGAACTCAGGCGTGCACGCCTTGTTTCTAGAGCTTGCCGAAAAAGTGCTGTATAGGCTTCTTCACGAAGCATTGGGATCAGAACGGAGCTGTCAAAAAGAAGAGGGGGAGGGAAGGGCACGTGCGTTATTCCCGTGTTGCTCGTCGGTATGCGTCCCGTGCGGTTCCTCGCTGACGTATTCTCTTGATATTATCCATGACTTCCTCTGCTGCAAGCCGGTCATCAATCACAATGCGAATAGCCTCTGCCTCGCTTTTCACTCGTAGTTTTTTCATGAGCCGTTGCACTTTATCTTTTTCCAGGCTGACGGTTTTCCGCACTAACGATGAAGCTTTTGCCATGTTGTCCTCCGACCACATTGGGTGACTTAAGTGTGAGGTACAGCGATGGAGTTCGTCAAGAGGTCTCTTCGTATTGGCGGGGGTTTTCGTTCCTCTTTGGTGATTGACGCTTGCACCCTACCGGGTGATGGCAGTAAAACACGCTTCAGCAAACCGAAAAGGAGGAACACACGATGCGTGTCGCCATTGGTGGATATATCGCTGCCGTCAACTCGTTTGTGCACTACAAGACAGACTTGAACATGTTTCAGCGCAGTACGCTGACTGGGGATGCGGTTTTGAAGGTGGGTCGCGGAGAGACCTGCATTTCCGGTTTTTTGGATATTGCCGAACAACAAGGATGGGAAGCAGTCCCCTTGCCGTTCAGCGTACCGGGCGTGTGGGGGACGGTGACAACCGAAGCGCATGAGTGGTTGAAGGAGCAAGTCCTCTCCTCATTGCGTAAAGCCGGGAAGATCGATGGAGTTTTCTTGCAAATCCATGGGACTGAGGTTGTTGAGAATGGCGTTGATGGCGAAGGCGATTTTCTCGCTGCGATCCGTAACCTGATTGGAGATAAGGTGCCGCTGATTGCGGCGCTCGACGGCCATGCCAATGTCACCCCACTGATGGTGAAGTCGGCGAGTATGTTGATCGGTGTGAAGACCAATCCGCATTACGATTTTGTTCCAGTCGGTCGCACGGCTGGTCGTGTGATGGCAGGGATGTTCAACGGTGAGGTGACGCCCACCAGCGCCTGGGCACAGCCAGCGATGGTGACTGGCTTACAGAAACTCTACATTGCCCCAGGTTGGCCGATGGAGCATCTGATGCGGGTCGCGGCGAATCTCGCTGTGCGTCATCCACAAGTATTGGATGTGTCGTTGCTAGGCGGGTTCTTTCCCTCGGATAAACGCGAGACTGGTATCAGTGTGACGGTGACAACCAACAAAGAGCTAAAACTCGCACAAGAGATTGCTGAGCAAATCAAAGACGCATGCTGGGCTAAGCGTCACGCCTTTCATACTGACATGGTGTCAGTCGAAGAGGCGGTGCGTGAAGCGATCGCCACAGAAGAAGGACCGGTGCTGCTTGGTGATATTGCCGACAGTGGTGGTGCTGGCACTCCTGGTGATGGCACAGCCATTCTGGCCGAACTGATCAAACAAAAAGCCCGTGGAGCTGTGATCGGCAACATTGCAGATGCGGCGGCAGTGCAAGAAGCTGTAAAGGCGGGAGTTGGTAAGGATGTCACTCTCACTGTTGGTGGCAAGACCGACAAGTTTCACGGCGAGCCGGTACAGATCAGTGGCAAAGTGCGGGTGATTCATGATGGTGTCTACACAGCATCGACCAGCTTTAATGCAGGCACCTATCGCCGTGGCACGACCGTTCTCGTCGACTGTGGCGGACTAGAAGTGATCCTGACTGCCCGTCCATGCTTAGTGTTCGAGGCCAATCACTTCCGCAGTCTTGGTATCGACCCGTCGCAGCGCAAAATTCTCGTGTGCAAAGCTGAGTTGCAACATCGAGCTGGTTTTGAAGGGCAAGTGAAGAAGATGATCGATGTTGATGCTCCAGGACTGGCGACGCAGGACCTGTCGCGTTTGCCGTGGAAGAATATTCGGCGGCCGGTGTTTCCGTTGGATGACATCTAGTACCGTGTCTCATAACTTCGTGAGCAGTTGTAGGGCGTGCGAAGCGCGCCAACTGACTGGCGCGTGGTACGCGCCCTACGATTTCACTGCTAATAAACTTGCGAGACACGGTACTAGTAGATAGTCCAGAAAGTTTTGCTGGCTAACTCAAGGGACGTCATTCCCGCGAATGCGGGAATCCAGGCGGCTTAGGCGGTGGCAGGAAACAACTTACCGCAATAGTGATTGACCGGAGTGGAGAGCCTCTGCACAAGAGCAGGGATGAGAGACGAGACCATTGTGTGCTGGCTTCGGTCTAAGTATCGAAGTCTGGTCGAAGAGCTGGATGAACGCGGGCGAC
>VGTJ01000170.1 GCA_016874775.1 Deltaproteobacteria bacterium | reverse complement strand
ATGCTCCTAAGATCATCGCGTGTTCCCTTCTCTCTCCCTGAACTTGAGTTTCTCCCCACGACACGCGCCTATCTCAGCAGAACCCGCGAAATCATGAAAGATTCAGACCTTTACAGGGATGCCCACTATACCGCAGGATCAAAGTTGAAAAGCTGAAGCTTGCTTCAGTTGGGGTAGCGTGCGCTGTGCGCACGCTGCGCTCGCTTGCTCCGATTCCCGTGCGCATGGCGCACACTACGGTCTCTCTGGTGAAACCTAAAGTGTACCAATCTCGTGTGGTTTGATTTAGCAGCTCATCTTTTGAAGGAGGGTAGATGAGCACTAGACGTCCTTCAACTCCGAAGCTTATAGCCTACGGCCTTCCACTAAGATCTTCTCCCTCACAAACTCTGGATAACTCCGCGCCATTTTTTCTCTCACGATCGTCCGTAGCGTCTGGAGTTCCGCTGTGGTTGGTTCCTGATTTCGCTGGATGGTAGGAGACACCGATAGGGCAAAGCCGGTGTTGTCCTTCACCTCTTCGACAGACGAACCTGGCTGAAACTTATCCAGCACCCATTCACCAACAGCTCGATCCCAAGCCAATACTGCTTTAGGGGTCACGGCAAGCGCCGGGCCACCTTCACGGTAGACGTTCTCGGGCGTCACCCCTGCCCCAGTAACGAAGTCCACTTTTTCGACAAACACACGTTTTGTGTGTTGATCACGGAAGAGAATCACCCGATGAGCCATGTAATACAGCATGGCCGAACCGTACGCTCCAGCCATACGCACGGTTGGTGAGTTGTAGTCGCCGATGACATGCAGATTGAAATTCCCTCGCCGATCAATCTGCATTCCACTTAAAAAGAACAAATCGAGTTCACCGCGTTGCGCCAGGAAGTGAAGTTCACTGCTCCCAGCAGGGAAAGGATAGTACTCCTCGCAGTCAAGAATGATCAGCGTAATATGCGGCGTATAGAGTTGTTCAGCGAGAATGCACCCAGCGGCAGGAATGGGCGAGACCATCCCAACGCCGACGGTTTCGTAGTCGCGAACTTCACGGGCGATGGTAACGGCCATGAGTTCTTCTGGGGTATAGGCGTCAGGGTTTGCCATATCTGCTTCGTGCAAGAGCCGTAAAACGTCATGCGTAAAACGCAAAGAGAGTCGGAGGGGTGGTTACGTATTACGTATTAGGTTTTCCGTTCTTGTCCTATCTGCCTGTTCCAAATACTCTTCATGACTCCGCACCCCATATACATACCGTTCCAGATAGGTGCGAAACGTTGCGTCGGTTTTAGCGGCTTCGAGATACGCCTGCCAATGATGATCGTCTCGATCGTACAGGGAACCAAATCCGCACGGGTGAGCACCGAGTGGCGCGTGCGCGACAACATCAACATCAATGGCGGGCAGAAATGAATTCTCACCCGCATCTCTTTGTGTGAGTTCTCCTTCAACCAGTTCTTCTGTAGTAACAACAACCCGTCGCGCTGCCCGAGCCATCATTAGATCATCTCGATGTCCAGGGGTGATCGCGTTCCCTGAACGATCTGCCTTTAGCGCATGAAAGACAGCAACATGTGGACGAATCGCCTGTGCAACGACCACCGGTTCACCAGGATTGAAGGGATTGTCTTGTACTAATAAGTCAGGTCGATGCGTAAGAATGTCACTGTGCAGAAGACCGCGAACACCAAGAAACGGAACACCCATAGATCCAGCCTGGATCATGCTATACAGCACCCCTCAGGTCGTGTCTTTCATTTTCATCAGACCGGTCCGCAATGCACGTTGAAAATTCGGGGCTGGTCCATACGGACCGAGCACACACGAACACGTTTCGTACTCAGCGACAACACCCGCGCCGATCATCAGATCTGCATTCAACCCACCACCAGTCAACGTCACAAGTCGTACCTGTTTCACACCGCGACGAACCACCTCACGCAAGAACGCCATCGGCGCATTATCGATCGTTGCGGTCGTTAGGCCAAGAAGAGCACCGTCTTTGACGAGGGATGCCGCGTACTCCAGTGCGAAAAGCTTGGCGTTCATGTATTTTTTCCTTTTTACGTAACACGTACCACGTATCACATGTTACGTATTGCGTGATCCTTATACCGCTTCTTTCCGTCTTATTCTCCCACAGTCACAATCCGTGCGACGCGCGACAATGGATGACCTTTCGCATCGATTTGTAGCGAATTGAACCAGCCAAACGGAGTGCGCACACAATGAAGACCTTTCGTCGCAAGTTCTTGCTGGGTACGACTCAGAACATCAATCGCAGCTTCAGGTGGTCCCAACTCAGCAAACAGATGCGCAAACGGATGCAGAACGACAGTTGTCACTTTCAGTTGGGCAACGAGTTTGGTGATTTCTGTACACGCACGTTGTGCGACAAGAGCGGGATTGCGTTCATCTCCTTTTTCGACGCTCGAAAGTACGACGAGAGCATCGTTCACTCGCGTGACCGGATCATCATACGATTCGTAGACTTTCGACCGACCTTTCTCGGTGATCGTGCAGCAGAAGCTGTTGACGTGAAGAATGAGGAAACGCATGACGGGACCGTAGCATGATGGCAGTTCTTCGATCAATCTTCTTGTCTCCGAGTGGTGTTTCGGAGTAGTGTGTTCTTGTTTCGTTGTGTAAGGAGGGACGTATGGCAGAAACCTATAATCTCACCAAGTTCGCTGCTGATGTGACTGAAATCGTGCAGAGAGAGCGTGACCCAGCAAGAATCGTGGCTGCTGCAAAGCCATTAATGGCGAAAATTATCGCAGTGCCGAACTTCTTGCCTGAGCAATACACCAAGCCGGTCTCGCCTGAGCAGCCATTTGGCTTGTATCTGATTCACCGTGGTCCACAAGATGCGTTTACAGTGATGTCTGCGCTGTGGCCACCAAGTGGTGGCACACCAGTCCACGATCACGCGGGTTCGTGGGGTGTAGAAGTTATTCTTGAAGGGACGCTCCACACGCGTCGGTTCAAGCGCCTTGATGACGGATCGCGGGAAGGCTATGCCGATCTACAGCAGACGACTGAGCTGGATATTCATGCTCGGGAGATCGCGCACATCATTCCGCCGGACCAAGATGTCCATCAATTTAGTAACCTTTCTGGGAAGCCGGTTCTTAGTTTCCATATTTATGGTGGAGACATTACCAAGCAGACACGGAACAAATTTAATCCCGAGGAAAAAACAGTCATCAAGTATGTTGATCCGTTGCGCTATGACAATCGATGAGGAAGACCTACAACAGTTCGGAGTTCGGAGTCGGAAAAACTTGGAGCAAAGGAGGAAACAATGGGGACGACAGCAGCTCCACAAACGACAGCAGACCTCTGCGAACGTTTTGGTGCACCCGACGACCTGACCGTCAAACACAAGCTACCCTATATTGACGAGGCAGCGAGTGCATTCCTGGCCCAGTGTCCATTTGTGATAGTCGCAACGGCAGATGCCCAGGGACGGTGCGACGCGTCACCAAAAGGCGATCCCGCCGGTTTTATCCACATTGCTGACAAACACACGGTGTATTTGCCTGATCGCCCTGGGAACAAGATGTTTCAAGGCATCAACAACATTCTTGAGAACCCGCATGTTGGTCTACTCTGCATCATTCCTGGAGAAGAATGGACAATGCGGATCAATGGACAGGCACGGATTGTCGATGATCCTGCACTTTTAGAGAAACTCGGTGCACGCGGTCGCCCAGCCCAAATGGCGATCGAGATCAAAGTGGAAGAGTGCTACTTCCACTGTCCGCGTTCATTCAAGCGTGCTGAGTTATGGAACCCAGAACGGTTCCAATCCTATCAGGGTGATTCGTGGGGAAAGATTCTAGCGCAACGAACGCAGCTTGACGCGAGCAAGGTAGAGAAGCTTGGGCAGCGACTGGCAGAAGGGGTGAAGCAGTTACCGTAAAAAGTAGCCAGTAGTCAGCATTCAGGAGTCAGTAGGCAAAGAAAGAATCGGAGAATGGGTGAAACGGAAAAACGGTGAGTAAGAAGGTCCGCTCTCCGATTCTCCCCGTCTCCGGTGCTCCGATTCCTTTTTGCTAATGGCTACTGCTTTTGTTGTTATTTCCCATCCACTGAGAACGCCAACAACACATTCCCCGGCGCGCCGCCCCACATGCCATACCCAGAGTAAGTGTAGAGCATCCCACCGACGACCGTGGGCCCAGCACCGTCGAACGAACCACCGTTGGCCGGAACGTTGTTGATGGTCTTGAACTCTTTTGCGGCATCAAACTCCCAGATAATCTTGCCGTCTTCAGTTCCATAGGCGCGCATATGCCCATCGACCGAACCGGAAAAAACCGCTCCCGGAATCACTGACACCGCGGCAGACTGCGCAGGGCTGCAGTTCTTGCGATCGCCACAACCTGGCGGTGGAGTTTCCCACGTCTTTTCACCGTTGGCGATGCTATAGGCGAACATCCCGCCACCAACGGTGCTGTCGAGTTCAGACTTCGAACCAACATCTGGATCATCAACGAGCTTTACACCAATATCGGACAACGCCACATAGATCTGATTGGTGTCTGCCGCAGGTCCCCATTGAATGCCACCAATGAGCCCGCCTTTACCGACGCGTTTTTGCCACAGGAACTTGCCTTTGTTGTCGGCATCAACCGCGTGGAGCACGCCCGATTTCTGTCCAGCTAACACAATACGTTTCCCGTCAATATTCCGTAGAATCGGAGATGATCCGAAATCAAGATCTGGTCCGTTCGCTTTGGGGCAATTGGTTTTATCCTTTGAGGTACAGGCGATGTTAAAGGCATCTCCTTTTAAGCACTGCGTAATCCACTGGATTTTGCCAGTCTTCATATTCATAGAGATAATTGCGTCACTGGCATTTGACGGCGGATCAGCATAGTCGTCACCCGTAGTGACATAGAGCACGCCACGTTCTGGATCGAGCGTTGGCGACGCCCACACCCCAGCACCCGCCGGGCCATACTGCTGTACGCCTTTCGCGTTTTTCCAGGTTGGCCTGAGTTTTTTCTGAATCGTGTACGTCTTCCAGACTTGCTTGCCCGTAGTGGCATTCAAGGCCACGACATTGCCGCGGAAACTACAGCATTGGTACGTCGGCTCTGCGCCACCAGCTTCTTCAAGTGAGGTCACGGGAACATACAAGCGATTGTCATGAAATTTGGTCGAACCTGTCACACGCGCCAGCGGATGTTTGTCGACGTTCACTATCCATAATTCTTCACCAGTCTGCGCATCCAGTGCATGGACGTTCGCCGCCAGGTCACCAAAATAGGCCACGTACTTTGGCGGATTCGTCTTAGGGAGTTGTGCGATAGTAATCGTACTGCGCATTCCCGCACGGATTTTTTTCGCCCAATAGACACAACCAGTTTTGGCGTCAAGCGAATAGATTTGCCCGCGCATCGTCCCAATAAAAATGCGGCCACCTACAACCGTTGGTTGCGAGGCAACCGAATTCTGCGCAAAGCCAAAGGCCCATTTCAGTTTGAGGTTGGGAATTTGCTCGGCTTTCAGGCCAGCATTCTCGCTCGATTGAAAGCGTGCATTATCAAGCGTTACGCCCCAGCCATTCCACTGCGGGTCTTTGTCAGTAACCGTAAACTCGCCTGGGGCCTGAGGGCACATATTAGCAGTTGTGTCTTTTAAGACATCTTCGCCGGTAATAGGTTTCCCGGCGATATATTCAGCGACGGCTTTCCGCTCTGGGTCGCCCATTGCTAACCCAATGAACTTCATCACGCCGTTTTCGAGCGAGTCAACGATCGATTCTGGACTCCGCACTTTGAGAAATTCAAGTTTCGGCGCCCGCGCAACTTGGCCATTATGACACTGGGCACAGCGTTGGTCGTACACTTTAGCGCCGTCGGGTCCAGCAACCGGTGCAGCCGCCCATCCCTGCGTCGGCACTCCTGCTAGAACAACCCCCAAAGCAAAGGCGATACTGACCCTACCTTTTCTATACACGGACATTGACCTTTCCTCCCTACAGTTACTTCGTCTCGGTTTCGGTATCTAAAGAGGCTAAGCCTTCGAGAGCCAGACCGTAACCGAGCAAATCCTGCATGCGCCGCTTCAAGTCTAAAGTCAACGCCACACGTGCATAGCGGAGCGTGAGCAGAGGTTGTTTTGCCAACTGTTCGGCCAATTCCCACGCCCGCGTGAGTAGCCGGTCCTTCGGCAAAACCTCACCGACTAATCCGAGGTCATGCGCCTGACGGGCGTTAATAATCTGACCGGTGAGCAAAAAATACCGGCCACGGTTCGGTCCCAGCAGCAATGGATAGATGACATGCATCCCATCGCCTGGAACGAGGCCGGTCGGGAAATGAGCAGAATCCTGAAACTCGGCCGTTTCCGAGGCGAGCACGATGTCACACAAGAGTGGCAACTCAGAGTGCCGCAGTGCTGGACCATTGACTGCCGCAATCATCGGGACTTCGATATCGAGCAGGTTTTGTAAGAGGTGCTTGCCTTCCCAGTAGATCGTGTCCCATGCACGTGGGCTGCCACCAGGACGGTAGTTCCCCTGCGGACGCGGCCCAGAGAATTCCTCCCCTGTGCCCGTCATAATGACGACTTTATTTTCTGGGTCGCTACCAATATCGGCAAACGCGAAGGTAAATTCCCGATGCGGCAGTAACCCCCAACGCAAGCTCCCTCCTTCTGTGTGAAATGTCATCTGCAAGATGCCATTACGTCGCTCCATACGAATGGTTTGGTATTTGTTAGCGTATTCGTCAAACTTTGCCATGGGAGTGCTCCTCCTTTTCCCCCAAGATGAAAGCCAGCTGTTCCTTACTCTGAGTGAAGGCTGGTTGTCAAACCGCAATATCTCTGCCTTTCATTGACACTTATCCTCGTTCTATGGCATGGTTGCCATAGAAGATTCTGAATGAATGCTCAATTTTTCTCATCCTGAAGGAGGGTCACACATGGCTGATTATGATGTTCTTATTCGTGGTGGCACCGTTGTCGATGGCAATCGTTCCCCTCGGTATCTTGCTGATGTTGGAATCAAGAACGGGAAAGTAGCCAAGATTGGCAAGCTTAATCCGAGTGATGCCAAGAAAACGCTCGATGCCAACGGCTTGATCGTTGCCCCAGGATTCGTCGATCTTCACACCCACTATGATGCCCAGATTAACTGGGACCCCTATTGCACGTTGTCCGGCTGGCACGGAGTAACCTCTATCGTCGTCGGCAACTGCGGCTTCGGTTTTGCACCATGTAAACCAGAGCTGCGCGACCGTGCAATGTTGACGATGTCCCGTGTCGAAGCAATTCCATTTGAGTCAATGAAAGAGGGCATGAAGTGGGATTGGGTAACCTTCCCAGACTGGATGAATTTCCTCGATAAGACCCCCAAAGGTCTGAACGTCCTCAGTTTCGTGCCACTAGCCCCGATCATGATTTGGACGATGGGGCTCGAAGCGGCAAAGAGCCGTCCGGCGACCGAAAAAGAAATGCAAGAAATGTGTCGGATTGTCGAAGAAGCGCTTGATGCAGGCGGCTGCGGTATCTCAGCGCAACGTTTAGGCAATGGCTTCGTGTCGGTCCAACGCGACTACGATGGGTCACCGATGGTGACTGACACAATGACGGATGACGACATGCTCGCGTTCGCTCGCGTGCTGAAAAAACGCAATGCAGGGTTTATCCAACTGACGCAGTCCAGCCCAGAATTCCAGAATGACATGGACTTCTACGATAAGCTGGCTGATGTGTCTGGCCGTCCGATCCTCTTTAATGCCACAGCGGTTCGCGATGATCGCCCGTCTCTCCATCGTCGCATCCTGCGCTGGATGGAAAAGACCAACAAGGAAGGGCGCAAGATTTACAACCAGACCGCGGTCATGCGCCAAGGGCTCTACTTCACCTTCGGTGATATGAACCTGTTTGATGGTAACGACGCGTGGCGTGAAGCAACAATGGGGACGCCGACTGAACGCCTGATGAAGTTCAAGAACCCAGCGATGCGCCAAGCACTCATTGCTGATTATGACACTGGACATACCCCAGTCGTCACGGGCTCGTTCAAGGAATTCACCATTGAGTCCGTCGATAACCCGAGCCTGCAAAAGTACGTTGGCAAGACAGTTGAAGAGATTGCCAAAGCAGAGGGCAAACATCCAATCGAAGCGATGCTTGATATCGTCGTTGCTGACGACCTCAAGACCGAATTCGAGACCCCAGCCCGCAACGTACGCGAAGATTACGCCGCAGAGCTGATGTCCTCGCAGTACAGCATCGCTGGTGTGTCGGATGGTGGCGCGCACACCAAGTTCCTCACCATCGGTGCCTATCCGACCGACATGCTCACCTGGATGGTGCGTGATGCTGGCTTCATGAGCCTCGAAGAAGCACACTATCGCCTGAGCGGTATGCCTGCACAGTGCGCTGGCTTCCAAGATCGCGGCGTGTTGAAAGAAGGCGCACCGGCGGACGTTGTTGTCTACGATCTGCAAAACCTGAAGCTCACGCCAGATAAACCAAAGATCGTGCACGACTTCCCGGCTGGCGAATGGCGTCGCGTGCAATACGCCGAAGGCTATCGCTGGATCATGGTCAACGGCGACGTGACCTTCGAAGACGGTACATGCACCAACGCAACACCTGGCAAACTCCTCCGCCATGGTCGCGGGTAGAAGTTAGGAATTAGAGGGAAGGGATGGGTTTTCTTCCCTTCTCCGTTTTCTAGCAATGTATGTAGAGGGTAGCCCAGGAGGGTTGCCCTTTCTTGTTTGTGCTACCGGCGTTCGCGGTTGTGGTGTATAAATGCTCTAAAGAGGACTAACCAATGATCGTGCAGACTCTAAGTAAACCAGCAGAGCCACACATCATCAACTCACAAGAAGAACGCTCTTTGGAAGAATGGCAGGAAATGTATCCAGATCTCTGGCTGTTAGTCGAGGTTACGGAGGAGACCAAGTGGGAAATTCTGAAGTGTCGTCTCCTCGCCGTCGATCCTGACGATATGAATCTTGTCCCGCTCCGGCAAGAGGCGGCACGGCAAGGAAAGATTACCGGGATGTTCCACGGCGTCTATACCGAACCTGGTCCAACTGTCATAGCTTGATATGCCAAGAAATTGGGTAGCATTTCCACCGAACCGGCTTCCGGTAGTGACCCTGCGCCTGAGTGAGCACCGATTCACAGTGCTGATTGACACTGGGGCGCTCCGGAGTCTTATTGTCCCTACAATTGCTGGTGACTTTGGTTTCCGTATTGTCGGTTCCGATCGCGTTGTTGGCGTCAACGGCAGAGTGAGTCCTGTTCAGCTGGTGGAACTGGATACTGTCGGATTTGGTGAGATTGACCTCCCGCCATTCCGTGCTGGAGTTCTTGAACTGAGTCACCTCCGGTTAGGAATTCAAGGGGTCCTTGGCGTTAACGCTTTCGCGAATCGACGATTACAAATCGACTTTAGCGAGGGGCGTATCTACTTGCTGCCGTAAGAGTCAACGCATCCCTCGCTTGATTTTTTCATTCATCCGCTATCGTTTCACTCAAACCGCTTCTCGCCCGTCGCAAACAAATTCCAAATCACCGTTCCGACGAGCATCACGCCAATCGCCAGATAGAAGACCATATTCCAATCGCCGGTCCATTTGACGATGAAGCCAATAATAATCGGCGCAAGAATACCCGGAATCGTAGCGGCAGTGTTCGTCATTCCGACTAATGCGCCTGCGTATTTTGGCCCAATGTCGAGATGGTTAATTCCCATACCGGGGGAAAAACACGCCAGAAACCCGAGCCCGAGCGTAATACAGAGTACCGCAAGCATTGGCGAGGCAACTTGAATCAATGCGAACAAACAGACCGCTGCGCCAACAAACGCCACCGTTTGCCATAGTTTACGGACAAACGTGATACTGGTTCCGCCCTGAATCATACGATCTGCCATCCACGCCGAACCATTGCCAAAGAACATCATGGCAATATAGGGAAATGTGGCATAGAAACCCATCTCACTGAGAGAGAAGCCACGTGCTTGTACCAGGTACGTAGGTAACCAGGTGAGAAACGTGTACCACGTCCAGTTGGTACAAAAATGAGCGCAGAGCAACGCCCAGAACGCCCGTTCATGAAGGATAAGTCCCCACGGAATGGTCTCTGCTTTCGGCGTAGCGTGTTGTCCCTGGAGGATAAAGTTCAGCTCTTCTTGTGAGATCCGCGGATGATCCTCTGGGTTGCTTGTGACTAAGAAAAACCAAATCGCACTCCACACGATCCCCAACGCACCAAAGATGTAGAATACCCACGGCCAGCCGAGGTGCGTCATAATCCACACGGCTGTGGGGAAAGCGATGGCCAGACCAATGTACATGCCACTTGCCAACACCGCACCGACACGCGAACGTTCGCTGGCAGGAAACCAGCGCGCCATCGTGGTGTAGAGGCACGGCGGACTCATCCCCTCGCCAAGTCCAAGAGCAACACGCACGGCAAGCATAGTGGAGGTGATAGTAGCAAATGGTGTGAGCATGGTTACCAATGACCACCACGCCACTGCACCACCAAGAATCCCTTTTGTCCCCCAGCGATCAGACAACCAGCCACCGGGGATTTGTGTTAAGAAATAGCCAACGAAGAAGGCCGAGAGCACCGTGCCCATCACTGCTGGATCCCACCCCAGCTCTTGCATGAGCACCGGCGCAACGACTGACATATTCACTCGGTCCATGTAGAGGATCACAACGCTCAAACACAGGAGAATGACCACAGTAAAACGTTGTGGCCAATGATACGCCCGCACCGCGACTGTCGCAGAAGACGACACTGCCATAGGAACCTCCTTTTTCGAGCAAGCGTTCAGCGATCAGTATTCACCACTCGGTAAAAAAACCCTCCAGGAAAATCAGAGCGTTTCCTTTTTGGCTGAGAGCTGATGACTGACTGCTGACAGCTACTGCCCTCCTAGTCCTCTTGTGCAGTGGATGTCAAGCGAAAAATTATTGGCTCAATGAATCGCAAGCAGGTTCCGAGGTTCAGCTCGCGCAATCCTGTCATTCAAGGTTCGAGAAAAACCCTCCGCTTCCCTGTAGCTGCACGACTGCCGCATCTCCATTGCTTGCAACAACGTCAATAGTGTCACTGAGAGATCCATCTCCGTAGGTAGAAAAATTGACAGTCACCAGCAGCTTTTCTCCCGCTTTGAGCGTGAAAATCCCGGGAAAGCTAGCAAACGAGAACTGCGAATACATGTCGCAATTTTTGCAGGATAGCGTTGCCGTTCCTGTCAACACTCCTCCACCACAATTCTCTATGGAGAAAGGACGAGAGCCGGTTGTTGCGGAGGAGCTGACGGTAAAATCTAATACTGCCGGTGATACACAGAGTTTCGGGTCCTTGACGCTACTTCCCATCAACTTCACACTCGCAGTTCCACCATCAGAGTTCACTGCGGCAATATCGACAAATGTTCCATCCTTGGTCGGCATGAAGCGAACGATCACTACCTGACTGTTGCCTTTTGTCAACGAAAATTGTCCACCAGTAACAATGCTGAAGGGAGCCGTCGTCGTCACATTCCCGGTCAATACGCTATCTCCACAGTTGGTTATAGTGAAGGATAGATCCTTATCTACACCGGGACTTACCGCGCCAAACTCAAGAGCAGCATGAGAAGTGCACACTTTCGGCACCCCCTTCCCTTCTCCCGCGAGACTAATGGAGATTTGCTGGTTGTTGAATGTCAGGGTCAAGGTTCCGGTCTGACTTCCCTCCTGCCGTGGAGCAAAACGGATTGCGACCGATGCTTTCTCTCCCACAGCAAGACTGGCAGGGCCTTGTGTTACCAGAGTAAAGGGACCAGTGAGAGCTAAACTCAGAGTGAGATCCGCTGTTCCGCAGTTCGTAAGCACGAGAAAAAGATCTGCAGTCGAGCCGACGGGAACACCGCCGAAACTGAGAGCGGTAGGCTCGAAACAGAGTTTCGGGAGCTTGACGGGTTCCGCCTTTAAGACGGCTCCGACGAGCGATACGGTGGTAGAATTGCTCGCCGTAGTGATTTTTGCGCTACTTTTTACTTCGCCGTCCGTGAGCGGAGCAAAGCGAATGGTTACGGTTTGGCTTCCCCCTTCAGCAAGAGCAAAGTTGGCGCCAGTAACAACACTGAAAGGCGCTGCAACCTCGACGTTACCACTGAGGGAGCCGTTGCCACAATTTTCCACTGTCAACGTGAGATCTTTCGTTGTCTTCTCTGTGATCGTGCCAAAATTCAGCGAGGCTGGGTCAACGCAGAGCTGGGACTGCTCTCCTATCCCAAGCAATTGCACGGTAGCAGAGCCACCATTCGAGGTAATTGTCGCTCTCTGGGAAACACTTCCGCTAGTCGTTGGCGCGAAGCGCACAACCACGGTGTGAGTTTTCCCCGGCTCGACACTGAACGTGCCGCCAGAGACGAGGCTAAACGGAGCAGCGAGGCTGACCTCGCCAGTCAGAGTGCTCTTCCCCGTGTTGATGACCGTAAAACGATCATCGTGAAACTTCGCTACTTCAACCGAACGAAAATTGATACTACTCGGTGATACTGTGAGTTGCGCCTGCGCTTGCGGCACAACGCCAATGCCGTTGCCGCGTAAAAAGATACTTTTCACCCCGGCATTGGTGCTAATGCGGACGCTGCCTTCTGCCGGAGAGTTATCAACGGGGTGATAACTGACCATGACTTCAAAGCTCTGGCCAGGACTGAGTTTGAGCGTGGGATCTCCTTGCAAGCGAAAGACGTTCCCACCTGAGCCAGTGGCAATCAGCGTCATGCCCCCAATCAGTGCGCCAGTTCCGTCGTTACGGATAGTGAATTTTTTGTCCACCGTAGCACCGGTCTGACTGCGACTCTCACCAGCGTTGGCCGCCGTTTCGCTGCTCAAGGGTAGACGCTGAAGTTGACTAGTGGCGGTTCTCTCGCCACTGAAGTCTAGTCGTGCTGTAGATAGCGCAAGCACGGGCTGTCCTGCCTGGACTGCGGTTGAGGTAAACCTCACCAAAGGCTGGCTCTCGTACAATGCTGAAAACGGAGCATTAAAGTTGAGGTCATATTTAGCATCACGGAAAACGCGCTTCAAGTGCAGGGAAACCCGAGGAGTTGGGCGAGGTAGGACAGGTGCCAGCCTGGGCGTTTGCGCTTAACTTTGAGCGAACCTTTGCCGGGGTCCCCGCGTAAGA
>VGTJ01000169.1 GCA_016874775.1 Deltaproteobacteria bacterium | reverse complement strand
CCTATGTCGCTCTTAGCTCCATCGCTGCTCGCTCACAAGACCTTCTTTGCTTGCTCCCGCGGAACAAATCGGGTGTCGCTCTTTCCTCCTTCCTGCCTCTCGTGTTTCCTCTTCGTTCATCAGGCCAGGAGGGGGCTGGACGAGCGGAGCGAGTACGGGTGAGGATAGTAACCAGAATACACCTACCGGCAAGCCACGCTCGAACAAGGAGTACAATGCCATGCAACACAGCAATGGCCCTCGCACCTTTCGCATTTCTTGCAGTACCGGCAACTGTTTCGGCCCCGTGCTGCGTCCCATGATTGCCGAAGAATTAGGGGAAGTGTCATTTCTCCCAGATACTCGCTACCTGTTACTCAAGCTCGTTTCACCCGCATCGTATCAAGATGATCCGCTTGAATACCTGGTTGTCACACCACGATATGTGGGAGTCTCAATTCCGGAGTTACGCACTCAACGTTGCGTGGTTGGGATCGGCCGCGTACTCCCGCATGTCACAGTTGATATCCACCAAGGCCTGAAAAAAGAAGACGTCGACTATTTTGCTATTGGCGACTGTGAACCAGTCGAGGCGTACAGTTGAACGCCTCTTACGCACTGCAAACCTCTCCCGCGTCGTTGAATGCGCTCCTGTCACGCACAAAGACCGTAGAGGCGAGCAACAAGGCAGAAAGAAGACACAGCGCCACGCCGTAGTCGATGCGCACGCCTATCCGTCAACCGAAGAGGCGGAGGAACAGGCTGAGGATTCCCAGAAACGACAGAAACCCGCAGAGGTCAGTGCACGCCGTCACAAACACATTCGAAGCCACCGCCGGATCGACGCCAAACCAGCGCAGCGTAAACGGGATCACGCTACCAATGAACGCGGCGACGACCAGATTCACGAGCAACGCAAGAGTAAGAACGACACCGAGCAGTAGTTGCCCCTTCCACACATAGGCAATCAGGCCCGCCGCAACTCCCAAGATCACACCATTCCCCAATGCCACAAGTAACTCCTTCAGCAGTACACGTTTCGCGTGGCTCAAATTGACCTCGCCGAGCGCTAACCCACGGACAATCACTGTGAGTGTTTGTACGCCCGCATTGCCCCCTTGTGCAGCCACCATCGTCATAAAGGCAGCAGCAATCGCCACCGATTGAATCGTTCCCTCAAAGAACGAAATCACACTTGCACTGAGGGTCGTGGTCACAAGGTTCAAGCCAAGCCACGGTAACCGTCGCCGAATTGACTCTCGCGGCGAATCGAAAACGGTATCTTCTCCACTAAGGCCAGCAAGCTTGTAGATGTCTTCAGTCGCCTCTTCTTCAAGAACATCGACCACGTCGTCAACGGTGATACGGCCAAGCAGCAGGCCATCAGTGTCAACCACCGGCAAGGAAACCAAATCATAACGCTTGAAGAGTTGCGCTACTTTTTCCTGGTCGAGATCAACCCGCGCGGAGATGACCTGACGATCCATGACGTTATCAACCGGGTCGTGCGGCTGTGCGAGAATGAGTTTTCGTAGCGGAAGCACCCCAACGAGCCGCCTCGCACTATCAACAACAAACACGTTATGAATATCTGGGACCTCGGCAATATGTCGGCGAATCATTTCAATCGCTTGCGTGACGGAGGTCCCTTCAGGCACTTCAACGTGCTCCGTCTGCATAATCCCGCCGGCGGTGTCCGGGGGATAGCGCAGCAGTTGCGCCATCTCCGCCGACAGTTCTTGGGGAACCTGGTCAAGCACTGCCCGAACTTGCTCCCGCGGCAACGAAGCCAGCAGATCGACGGCGTCGTCCGAATCAAGTCGTTCAACGATGTCACCCAGTGCGGCACTCGAAAGCTCCTGCGTGAGTTCTTCCTGTGTAAGAGGTGAGGCAAAGCTAAAGACCTCGGACGCCAGGTCCGGCGCCAGTGAGGTAAAAATTTTCTGCTTGAGCTCGGGCTCTTCTAAGGCATTGAGCAGCTCAGCAATATCAGCCGGATGGAGCGCTGCCACCCCAGTCCGCACCAGTTCATCCTGGCCCAGTTCAGCCTGAATGACCAGCGTTTCAAGCAAGGTCTCTCGTTCACGAGGATCTGCCGGGGTGACTTGTGGATTCATAAGGCATCGGCTTCCGGTTCATCTTCATCGGCTGGTGCCACAGGTTCTTCGATAGAAACGTAAGCTCCTTTTGCTGTGTGAACAAGCGCGAGCTTGTGCCGATCTTTCGGACCCGTGCCTTCGCTCTCATCGAGCAAGACAAAATTTTCTGCATTCAGTTTGGCAATTTCTTCCCACTTCGACCTGCGCATGAGGAGAAAGTAGCCGACTCCGGGCTGAACCAGATTTGCATCATACTGCGGGATACGCCGTCGTGAGTAATAGAGGGCACCATTGTCGAACGCTTGGAAAAAAAACATCGGTGCCTGGCCTGCTCGTGTCACTACTCGTTCCATAAATGGACGGTAGGTACGCGTGGCTGCCACCGTGGGTTGGAACACGTTATTCACCAGCAGTACAGCACCAATCGTAAAAGCCGCCAATCCGCTAAATACCCATCCCCAATAGCGATGATGAATGCCAAGCACCAACAAGCTGACGGACCCAGCCGTCATGGCACTCCACAACAGAAACGCTGTCGGATGCGCCGCGACAATCCCCGTAAACATCGGCAAGTTGCTTTGGTCACGAGGATGCAACAGCGGCCGAATCACTCCCAACGGATCGTACCCGAGCGCTTGACCGCCGATCGCCGCAATCGTCACAAGCGCAAACAGCAAACAGAAATACCCGCTCGCCTGAATGAGGCGAAAGAACGGCCCCGACATTACCGTACTCCCGTGGCGCAGCTCCTGCCACCAGGCGCCGATCAATAAGGCAACCGCGGGATACAAGGGAAGAATGTACACGGAGCGTTTACTCTTGGCCGCCGAGTAAAAAAGAAAGACGGTAGCAATCCAAACGATGAGATAGAGATATTCTTTTTCCGCCCACACACGCCGCTGACGGTATATGTACACGACAAAAGGCGGGAAGAAAAAGCTCCACGGTGCCATACCAAGAAACAGGTTCGGCAAAAAATAATAGAAAGGATGCTCATGTCCCGCATCGCTCGTGAAAAAGCGCAAGACGTTCTCTTTCATGATCTGTTTGGTGAAAAAGTCGTAGCCACCTTGCCATAGTGCCAAACCGTACCAAGACCCGGCAATCAGCAGCACAAGGAATCCACCGACAATGACATAGAGGTGTCGCAAAAACGTTAAGTCACGACGCGCGGCAAGAAAGCAAAGCACCGTCAGCCCAGGTAAGATCGCCCCAACCGGTCCTTTGGCCAGGGTCGCAAGTCCCAGGAGCACATAGAACAAGAACGCCTCTCGGGGTCGTACGTCTTTTCGCCGGTACAAAAAGAGAAAGAACAAGAACGCAGCCACCATACACACAGTGAGGGTCATATCAACCCGTGCAGTCGTCGCTGCTCGACTCCACTCAAAACTCGTTGCCAATATCACCGCTGCCACTGCCCCGGCCTCCACACCCCACAGTGCGACACCAGTCCCATACGTCAGCAACACACCCACGGTCGCTAAAGCAGCCGACGGAAACCGAATCGAAAACTCGCTCACCCCACCACTCGCGTACGACACCAGTGTTCCCAGCCAATGAAAGAGCGGCGGTTTCGAGGGGATCAGATGGCCATTGCGGAGTGGGAGAATCCATTCGTTGGTCGTGTAGATCTCCCAGACGACCGTTGCTTCACGTGGCTCGCCTTTCGTGTAAAAAGGCACGTCACCAAGTCCCCACCAATAGAGGACGAGACATAACACCGTGAGTGCAACACCGGTCAGAACAGCTTGCTGGCGCATAGGGTTTCTGTAGTATGAGCAGGCAAATACTCAGCTGCTGCGAAAGGATGACAGCAGCCGAACACACCACCCTTCGCCCCTTCGACAAGCTCAGGACTCAGGGTGAACGGAAAGAAGAAGTCAGCCACAACAACACCTCCGTTCGTGCTGAGCTCGTCGAAGCATGAACGGAGCATATATCCACAAGTCATGAAGGAAACCTAGAGTTCAGTGTCAAATGCGTACAGGGCCAGGCCGCAATCGTATCCTTACTGCTTCGGAGGCGGCGCCTTATCCGAGAGTGATTGAGACCGCGACCCTGCCGACGTATCGAGCGGTTGGCTTTTCGCCGTCGCGGTCGTCGGCAGCTTATCACTTTCAGTTCCGCCTTCCGCTTTGTTGTCAACCTTAGGTGGAGATTGCTCATCAGGGATCGGCGGCAGCACGGCGATGAGCGCTAAGCGGTGTTTTTTATCCGGTCCCTTTCCCTCACTGGCAACAAGATGCTCAAAGCGGAGGTCAGAACCGACAGTCACCCGTGGCCAGTCCTCTTCCCACATCAACAGGTACGAGGGCGAGCCGTTGACAGTATCAACCGGGAAGTCAGCTAAATCCCCTTTGAATACCGGAATGCGCCGGGCCGCATAAAAGTTTGCCCCATAGTCGTAGGCATCGCGATGAAAGTACAGTGGCGCATTCTTCACCGTCGAACGCACGCCGAGCATAAACGGCTTGTACGTCCGCTCCTGTGCTAACAGGGGATGAAACAACGCTTTGGTAAAATAGAGCGATGAAGAGGTTGCAATCGTCAATGCGGCAAACACATACATCCATTGCGCGTGGCGTACGCCCCACACATACCACCCAACGGCAAACACCAGCATCAGTAGCCAGATCACCACAACCGGGAATTGCTGCTGGATGCTTTCGGCAACGACTGGAAGATTCGCGACATCACGTGGATGCAAAAAGGGCGCAATCCAATGCGCAAGCTCCGACCCCAAGCCATGAGCAGTCAACAACGTGACGCCCAGTGCAAGCCCGCCACAAATCAGTAACGCCGCAATCCGGGCGGCTCGATTCACTACTGGTGAGAAACGTAAGGAACCATCTACCAGTTCTTGCCACCACACCCCTAACAGCATCGCCACTGCCGGATATAGAGGCAGGAGATAATTGCCTCGCTTTCCTGACGCAAGTGAGAAAAAGACAAAGCCGCCGACAAACCACACCACCAAATAGAGGAGCTTCTTCTCATGCAGTCGTGAGCGATACAGGAAATAGCCGACTAAAGGGAAAAACAAACTCCACGGCAACATGCCCACAAATAAGGTGGGGATATAGTAATAAAAGGCGTGATCGCGACTGGGCCCCCCTTGCTCGCTGTCAAAAAAGCGAAATACATTTTCGTCCAACACTTGCCGGCGGAAAAATTCCCATCCCCCAATCCACGTGGCAAGCACGTACCATGATACCGCGACGACCCCGACGACGGCGATTCCTCTGCCGAGGCGCATACGCTTGAGGAAGTCCACTTCTCGCGTCAGGTAGAGGAAGAGCAGAATAGTGACTCCTGGCAGCACTACTCCCAGCGGCCCTTTTGCAAGCGTGGCCAGGCCGATACTCAGATAGAAGAGCCACAACGTCTGCGGTGCTGTGGCTCGCTCTCGCCACAGTAAAAAGAACGACATTGCTGCCGTTGTCAGGAAAAAACAAAGCACGATATCGCTACGGGCATACACTGCCCAACGCATCCATTCGGGTGACGTTGCCAAAATGAGCGCTGAAAACAATCCTACCCGCCAGTTCCACAAAAATTGGGCAAAGAAGAAGGTGAGCAATACCGTCGCCGTGGCAAACAGCGCAGACGGAGACCGGACGGCAAATTCATTCACTTTGCCGCTCACAATTCCGATGAGCGCTCCACACCAATGGAACAGTGGGGGTTTGAGTGGCAATTCCGTCCCGTTGCGTTTGGGTAAGATCCAGCCACCATCATTGACCATCTCCCAAACGATAAGCGCTTCCTTTGATTCCTCGTAATTATAGAAGGGGATATTTCCCAACTCCCAAAAATACAAAAGGAAACAGAGGAGAGAGAGACCAATGACGGTCTGCCGGGTTCGCTGCCACTCACTCATGCAGCACCTCGAACATGGCTTTGGCACCTATACGCTGCGGTTGCGCCTGTCAAACCCCTCTTTTCTCATCTCCCCTCTCCCCTCTACAATTCGTAATGATTATGCGTGCTCCAGCTGTCCTCCTGAATATCATTGTCGCCGCATCGCTCAGTGGATATGCGGGGTATGTCATTGCCAACAAAGAGCAGCAGAAAATGCTCGCGTCGCTCCGCCAGGAGCATCAAGCCACCCTCTTGCGCGAGCAGGAGGTACGGGCACAACTCGAAGCTGCACTCTCCGCGCGAGCAGCGCTAGAGCAACAGTCTCAACAGTTACAGGCGGGACTGAATGAGCGGTTACGACGGTTGGAGGAATTAGCAGCGAAACTGACACTCCCTCCTCTACCACCAGAGGAAAATGCTCCGGTCAACAGCGCACCAATGCCACAGAGCGACAACCTCCCAGAGGAAGGGCATTGAAGCACGGTCTACTTGCGCCGCAGCAATCGATACTCTGAGAGGACGCGGTCGACCCGCTCCTGTTCAGAGGTATATTTGCGAATGCCGAGAAAGAACTTGACCAGCTCGTCTTCACTCGCTTCCTCTGTCGGTTGTAACACCTTAAGCAGTTCATCAACCAAGCTGGGAAACTTCTCGCTCGGAATGTAGTAGTGAGCCCATCCGAACTCACAATGTCGATGGAGGATTTTGGCTATGGTCTTTTCTAGGCTCTCCCGTCCAGCCATGAACGTTCGCCCTCCTTAATCATCTCTAGGCGTCGCCACCTTAGTGGCTCTGCTCTTTCGAGTCAAGGCAAAGCCCCCCTTCCCTCCTTTCCTTGCTTCTGCCACAACAACCGCCGATGAAAAAGCTGACTCAGGCCTCCTGGCACGTCGCTCATCCTGCAACCATTCGTGCCTTTCAGCAACGCCTCATCAGTTGGTACCAGAAATACGGACGCGACCTCCCGTGGCGTCGCACCCGCGACCCATACGCTATTCTCGTTTCCGAAATCATGCTGCAACAGACACAGGTTCAACGTGCAACGCTGTATTATGAAAAATTCCTTCAGCGTTATCCGACCGTCGAAGACCTCGCGCGTGCCGATGAACCAGAAGTCCGTGAAACCTGGGAAGGGCTGGGCTACTATGCCCGTGCGCGTAATCTACAGCGCACCAGCCAAAAGATTGTCGACGAATATGATGGCCAGTTTCCCAAAGATCCGACAGAACTGGAAACGTTGCCGGGTATCGGCCCTTATACTGCAGGCGCAGTAGCCAGCTTTGCCTTTCGCAAAGACGCAGCCATTCTCGATACCAATGCCGAACGAGTCCTGACTCGATTTTTTGCCCTTCCACCGGAACGACAGACGACTCGCTTTTTGTGGGAGGTCGCGCACCGCATGACTCCCAAAGGCAAGGCCTACTTATTCAATCAAGCCATTATGGATGTCGGTGCAACGATTTGTGTCGCACGTACGCCACGGTGTTCGAGTTGTCCATTGCGAGCAGTGTGTAAGAGCGTTACGAGCAAAGCGTAAGAAACGACCTCTACACGCGGCAAGCCGTAGAACCATGTCATGCTGAACGAAGCCCTTCGACAAGCTCAGGATAGACTCCGCGGAGTGAAGAATCTCTCAAAGGAGAAAAAGAAAAGACTCTTCGTCGCGAAACCCCCAGAATACCGGGAACGTAACGTCGCTTCGTACGACGAGCAAAAAACACTGAACCATTATCGCCCCAGACATAAGCTTTGCGATCTCTATTTTCAGGCTTACAATACTCATAGCGACACTTCAAAAGTCGCCGTTGGCACCGATACCAGAAGACGATAGGGGGTGTAATCATGGAAAAGAAGTCACGCCGGGCCAAAAAAGACGAATACCGTATGCGGACCCAGATGATTCATGGGATTCCTAATAGCACACGCTGGGACTACGACCATCATGTGGTACCACCGATCTCAGCTTCCACCACATTCCGTTTAAGTTCGGCGTATCGCGGTGCCCGTGGCTTCGCCAATTTTGCCAATGATGCCGCGAACCTGACCTCGCAAGTACCAATCTATATCTACGACCGGCTCGATGAACCCACCCGTGGCATGTTGGAAGACGCTCTCGCTCACGCTGAGGGTGGAGAGTCCGCTGTGTGTTTTGCCACCGGCATGGCGGCGGTCAGCGCGGCACTCGGCGTCACCGTCAAAGCCGGTGAAGAGATCATCGCCCATCGCGTGGTCTATGGCTGCACCTATAGTCTCATGACGCATTGGCTCCCTCGCTTGCAGGTCACTACCCGTTTCGTTGATCTGACTGATGAACAGGCGTTACGCGCTGCAATCAACGACCGCACCCGGGTAGTGTACTTCGAGACCCCGGTCAACCCGACTCTCCAACTCATCGATATTGCCGCGGTGCGGCGCATCGTCGACGAAGCCAGTACAGGGCGGACAGAACCCATTCTCGTCGTTGTCGACAACACCTTCTCAACCCCATATTGTCAGCGTCCGCTTGAACAGGGAGCACATGTTGTTATCCACAGCCTCACCAAAGACATCGGCGGCTTCGGTACGGATATGGGTGGCGCGGTCATCGCTCCACGTGAACTCCACAGCCCATTGTTGATGTACCGTAAAGATTTCGGTGGCGTATTGTCGTCGAAGGCGGCATGGACGTTTCTCGTGTACGGTTTGCCGACATTAGCTACGCGTATGGTGAATCAGCAAAAGAGCGCAATGAAGGTCGCGCAGTTCCTGCAAGAGCATCCGCTCGTCGCGAAGGTTGTGTATCCGGGGTTGGATAACTTTGCCCAGCGTGATCTCGCCCAGCGGCAGATGACTGACTATCGCGGCAAATTCGCTCCTGGCTCGATGTTGGCGTTCACGCTCAAAGACCCCAGTGCCGACAATCGGGTCGCCGAAGCGTTCATCGATTATGTCGCCGAACACGCCTATTCGATAACACTGGCAGTGAGTCTAGGACACATCAAAACCCTCATTGAGAATCCGTACTCGATGACCCATGCCGCGCTGCCAGCCGCCGAAAAACTCGCCCGTGGCGTAGAACCCGGCATGCTCCGTCTCTCGCTCGGGCTTGAAGACTGGCAAGACATTATCGAGGATTTGAGCAAAGCACTCGACGCGGTTGCTGGCTTGTGTAACGAAAAACCCGCGCCGCCAGTGACAGCGGTACGGTAAAAGCAGGCCGGGATTTCTCTTCCAGTTCCCCTCTTGTATGGTGCTCGGCAACCAAGGAGGGGAACTGCATGATTCCTGTCGGCGTTTTTTCATTGGGAACCGATCTCACCGTTGACTATGCTGAGCTCGCCAAGCGAGCTGAAGAGCTAGGGTTCGCCTCGTTTTGGCTGCCTGAACATCCGATCATTCCGGTGCATTGTCAGACGCAGTATCCAGGCTCTGCGGACGGCTCGATTCCCGAGCTATTCAGCCACATGGTCGATCCGTTTATTACCCTGGCGCATATCTCAGGAGCCACTAAGCAGATCAAGCTCGGCACTGGCGTCTGCTTAGTACCAGAACGTAACCCGCTGTTACTAGCGAAAGAAATAGCAACGCTGGATCAACTTTCCGGTGGGCGTGTCTTGTTCGGTATTGGTGCGGGATGGCTGAAGGAAGAAATCGACATTATGGGTGGTGATCCTACGCATCCGTGGGCGCAAACGAAAGAGTCGATCCTTGCGATGAAAGAGTTGTGGACCAAAGCTGAAGCCGAATATCACGGGAAGTATTACAACTTTCCTGCTGTCCGCTCCTTTCCCAAACCGTTACAAAAGCCTCATCCTCCCGTGTTACTCGGTGGTGGCGCGAAGAATGTGTTCAAGCGGATCGTCGCCTGGGGAGACGGTTGGCTTCCTACCTTGCTCCCGTTCGAAGAAATCGAGCGGGGGCGCAAAGAACTCAACGCCCTGGCTCAGCAAGCGGGACGCGATCCACGGTCGATTTCAGTTTTCGCCTTTGGGCAGGCAGGGCAGTACCGTACACGCGCAGAAGTTGAGGCGCTGGAACGTGCGGGGGTGAATCACGCCACCATCTGGTTGACCGCAGAAGGCGCGAAAAAACTTACCGAGCTGGAAGAGTTAGCCCGGCAGGTGTTGAGAGCGTAGAACCGGGAGTTTCTTCCCTAGCTATTATCAGGCCTTCCTTGTATTTGACGCTGTTGAGCACACCGCGCTAGAACTAAAGAAGAGCACACTCTGCCACGGTGCGTCTCTTCTACTATTTCTCGCGGCACTGAGGAGGTACGGTTATGCTCATTATCGTCTCGCGGTTTGTCTTTCCTCTGCTTTTCTTTACATTATTCAGTGTTGCTCTCCCGACGGTAGTCTTCGCACAAGCTGTGTTAGAAAACCCGCAGCCAGGGTCGTTTTAAAGCGGGATTGGTATCGTTTCGGGATGGGCCTGCCAGGCAGATCGTATAGATATCGAAGTCAGTGGTAGCAGCGTCCCGGCAACATTCCAGGCTGCGTATGGTACCGGACGAAGCGACACGCTTAGCCAGTGCGGCGACACCAACAACGGGTTTGGGCTGTTGGTCAACTGGAGCCTCTTGCCGGATGGCCATTACACAGTACGGGCCTTACGCAACGGCACCGAGTTTGCCCGAACGACCGTCATCGTCTCCACCCTCGGATTGAATCAACAATTTGCCGTTGGTCTCACCGGAGAATCCGCGTTACCCAACTTTCCCCAGACCGGTCAGACGACACACATTCGCTGGCAGGAAAGCATCCAGAATTTCAGTATTATCGGAGCGACCGAAAGCCTAACGACTACCACTTCCTCCAGCCCCCGCACGGCTCTAGAAAACCCTAGATCAGGTTCAGGCCAGAGCGGTATTAGCGTGATCTCTGGTTGGGCATGTGAAGCGACACGGATCGATGTCGAGATAGACGGTGCGATTACTCTGCAAGCTGCGTATGGTACAGCCCGTGGGGACACAGCAACTGAATGTGGAGACACGAATAACGGCTTTGGGCTACTGGTCAACTGGAATGAGTTGCCCGATGGGGTGCATACAGTACGAGTTCTCAAAGACGGGGTCGAGTTTTCGCGCGCGACCTTTCCTGTCACCAGCCTTGGTCTTGGGGCATTTGTGCGTGGGTTGAGTGGCGGCTTTGTGGTCTCGGATTTCCCGCAGACAGGACGGCACACGCGTGTCCACTGGCAAGAAAGCATGCAGAACTTCGCCATTACAGGAGCAGTACTGGCTGAAATTGATGAAGGATTATGCACCAGCTCCACCCAAGCAGCGGTTGATCCTTCCGGCGGAAGAGCGAATTTTGCCGCCACAAATCCCTGTCAGTCGCGTGGACAAGTTCAGGTCATGCAAGTGCGCTCGCAGAATAGCGCAAGCCTGACATTGACACAGCCAGACGTACGGACACAGACGACTGGAGGGTTCCTTGCCTGTGATGCAAATCTCAATATCGCACAGGGGGGAAGAACATTCACATCGAGTGATTTTGATTGGCTTGATAACAATGGGAACAGAGTATGCGGCACGCTTGCCCCAGGCAGCTCACTCGATACCTTTATTCGCGTGAAGTCTGGCTCGTCACTGAATTTTAATGCGCCATTCGATATTGTGTATACGAACCAGCGTGTTTTTCAGTGGGTCGCGGCGCTTCTCCCCCAACCGACAATCGTGAATAACAACAAATCCGGTGTTGGTGGGCCACCAGCAAGCTGTAGCCTTTTTGGCGTACCACGGCAATTACAGTTTTGTGATGGGAGCACCCGTATTGCGCAACGGCTTTTCCCCATTTCCAGCCAGTGCTCAATCGTCCTCGAAGGCTCGCTCACTATCATCGCAGACAATAACGATTTTCGGGTAGTAGCACCTAGAGGAGGAAGCTTTGTCCTTCAGCCTCCCAGTGGCGGTGCGTTGCTCGGTATTGAATACTCCGGCAACTGCCCAGCCACAAGTAGCGCTCGTGCGTCGGTGTCACTCTTTGGCACTGGCGTGGCTACGGTTGTGTTGAATCCTCCGCAGTAAGATGGCACGCGCGCCCAGAGGTATCCCGCTCATAAGGGTAGGTTTTTTATCCAAGCCTCAATTGGCGCGGATTTCCCGCCGTGAGGAGCCGCGTGTTCGTCATGTCCGCTTGCGCGGGCATGACGTCTCGTCTTTTCTCAGCGTAACAGCCTACCCCTAAAAGGAGGTATCCCGTGGGCGCGCGTGCCATGATCAGAGGTCAGTTCGCGATCATGTGCAGAGATCAAAGGACTTGAGGCAGCGCCATTGATCAGCGTGCTCTGTGGGAGCTCACCATCGGGTCATGCCAATTTTCCGGAAACCGCATCAAAAGCTGACTTCCATCCCTGCCGCTGGGATCACATCCGCCCGCATACCATCATTATTGAGCGGAAGAAAAACACTGGCATACCCGACAAGCGATCCATAGATATTCGCCTTGAAGCCGGCGTTCAGATCGACAATGTCAGGACGAATCTTGTTGCTAAAGGTTCTCGTCACAGGCAGTGTCGTTGGCGTTGCCTCGGAAGTTCCAGAAACATTGACGAATTGCGGAACTTTGACTGAGAGACGATCTGTTTTTAAGCACGAACTGCCAATAACACCGACGTTCAGGACAAGCTGATCGAGCAACGCAAACGCAACGCCTGCCGCATAACGAGCGCGGTTGCGGTCGGAGGCATCCCAATTCAGATCAATGCCACCAGTCGCATGAAAATGAAAGCGCCCGTATTCTTGCGAGAGGGCAAGAAACGGTGTCAGTATGTTGTCACCAAGTCCTTGAAAATCCTTCTCATCCCCCGTAGCCAATCGCAACGTGGCACCAGCAGCAAGATGAAAGCCGTTGTTATCCACCAGGTGATATTTGGTACGGAGCATGAGATCACCAATACCGACGGGATTTTTGGACACCGAGCGCGTCAGAACCGTTGCGCCAGTGGCCAAATCAAACGCGTGCGTATCTGTCCCGCTTTCGTTGTTGAGGACAGCCTGAGCACGGGCCTTAAAGTGGGTAAAGACGAAGGGGAGCAGGATATTCACATCCCAACGGTCGGTGATGCCATAGGTGGCAAACAACGAAAACACATGAGATTGCAACGTAAACCGTTTGAAGAATAAGGCATGGGCAAGAATTAAGTTACCGATTAAGAGCGAGGAAGAAGCGTATAGTTCCAATCGCCATGAAACTTACCGGGTTTGATATTGAGCGCTTGAAACTCATCGTCGGAGACCTGTAGGCCTT